>NZ_CALAEQ010000249.1 GCF_937891065.1 uncultured Lutibacter sp.
AACACTATTTCTTAAAAATATAAATATATAATAACGAAATACTATGTAATTTTATATTTCGAAAATAAAAAGAATGTCTGTTTATCAAAATCAAAATTTAAATCAATTAATTATCTATCAAAAATCATTAGATATATTCAAGATGTCGCGACATGTTGCGTCTTACGTAACTGATGATAAGGATTTAATTTCAATGTATAGGTCAGGTGATAAGTTAGATAATTATGCTGATAATTTGGTAATGAATGCTTTTAGACTGGTTCCCAAAATAGTTGAAGCTGAAACTCAAGAGAACCCAAATTTAAAATTGAAATATGCAAAGTCACTTCGATATTTTATAGATAGAATATATCAAGATTGTAAGAGTTTAGAAAGTACCAAAATTCAAGGATTGGAATTTGTGATAATGTTACGTAAAGAACTGAAAAGTCTTCGTAAAATTCATAAACGTTATGTTAACTCCTTGTTATAATAGTCCTAACAACTAATAACCAAATTACATATTTCTTCTATATTGTCCGCCAACTTCAAATAATGCATCTGTAATTTGACCAATGGAACAAACTTTACAGGCTTCCATTAGTTGCTCAAAAATATTTTCGTTGTTGATTGATTTTTTCTTCAATAATTCAAGATGATTTAAAACCGTGGTATTGTTTCCTCTATTTAGATTTTCAACCACTTTGATTTGATATTGTTTTTCTTCTTCCGTAGCCCTAATAACTTCTTGTGGTAAAACTGTTGGTGAACCTTTACTACTTAAAAATGTATTTACACCAATAATTGGGAATTCACCGGTATGTTTTAAAGTTTCATAATACAAACTTTCTTCTTGAATTTTACTGCGTTGATACATTGTTTCCATAGCACCTAAAACACCGCCACGTTCAGTAATTCTATCAAATTCCACATAAATTGCTTCCTCAACTAAATCGGTTAACTCTTCAATAATAAATGAACCTTGAATAGGGTTTTCATTGGTTGCTAATCCTAATTCTTTATTAATAATAAGCTGAATTGCCATTGCTCTACGCACACTTTCTTCGGTTGGTGTTGTAATAGCTTCATCATACGCATTGGTATGTAAACTATTGCAATTATCGTATATAGCATACAATGCTTGTAAAGTTGTTCTTATATCATTAAAATCAATTTCTTGAGCGTGTAAACTTCTTCCAGATGTTTGAATATGATATTTTAACATTTGTGCTCTGGAATTGGCTCCATATTTATTTTTCATGGCTTTTGCCCAAATTTTACGAGCAACTCTACCAATTACAGCATATTCTGGATCAACACCATTTGAAAAGAAGAATGATAAGTTTGGACCAAATTTGTTAATGTCCATTCCTCTAGATAAATAATATTCAACATACGTGAATCCGTTTGCTAAAGTAAAAGCTAATTGTGAAATTGGATTTGCTCCAGCTTCTGCAATATGATATCCTGAAATTGAAACAGAATAAAAATTACGAACATTATTTTTAATGAAATATTCCTGAACATCACCCATTAAACGCAACGCAAATTCAGTAGAAAAAATACATGTATTTTGAGCTTGATCCTCTTTTAAAATATCAGCTTGTACGGTTCCTCTAACTATTGCAATGGTCTCAAATTTTATTTTTTGATAGACATCATTTGACAAAACTTCATCGCCAGTCACTCCTAAAAGTAGCAGACCTAGGCCATTATTTCCTTCAGGTAATTTTCCTTGGTATTTTGGTCTTTGTACTCCTTTATTCTTGTAAATGGTTGCTATTTTAGCTTCAATTTTAGCTTCTAAACCATTTTTAATAATGTATTTTTCACATTCCTGATCAATGGCAGCATTCATAAAAAAGGCCAACATCATTGGTGCCGGACCGTTTATTGTCATAGAAACCGAGGTCATTGCATTGGTTAAATCGAAACCAGAATATAATTTTTTAGCATCATCTAAACAACAAATAGATACTCCGGCGTTTCCAATTTTACCATAAATATCTGGACGAATATCAGGGTCGTTTCCATACAAGGTAACAGAATCAAATGCAGTTGATAATCGTTTTGCTGGCATTCCTAAACTTACATAATGAAAACGTCTGTTTGTGCGTTCTGGCCCACCTTCACCAGCAAACATTCTGGTTGGGTCTTCACCTGTTCTTTTAAATGGAAATAAACCTGATGTATAAGGGAATTCTCCGGGTACATTTTCTTCTAAAGTCCATAATAAAATATCACCCCAAGCTTCATATTTTGGTAATGAAATTTTAGGAATTTGAAGGTGAGATAATGATTCGCTATGTGTTTTTATGCAAATTTCTTTATCTCTAACTTTGTATGAATAAACTTCGTTTTTGTATGATTGTTTTTTTGTTTCCCAGTTTAAAATAGTTATCCAATTATGAGGGTTTAAGTCCATTTTAGCTTTGTCAAATTCTAAGATTAACAATTCTAAAAAGTCTCCATTATTGTCATTCTGAGCTTGTCTAAGACTTTCTTTATCTAATCCGAACTTCGTTAGGCTAAGTTTGATACAAGAAACAGCTTCAATTGTTTTATAAATACCATATAATTTCTGAGCAATATCTTTTTGTTCTAAACTAGTTTTGCTGTATAATCTGTTGTTTTCTGTAATTTCTGATAAATACCGAGTTCTGTTTGGCGGAATAATAAACTGTTTTTCACTTATGGTATCAGAAACATCGAATTTACTATTGAAATTTGTCCCTGTTTTTTCATCGAGTTTATTCATTAAAACTCGGTATAATTCATTGGTTCCAGGATCGTTAAATTGAGAAGCAATTGTTCCATAAACAGGCATTGAAAAAACATTTTCTGCCCATAAATTATGATTGCGTTGGTATTGTTTTTTTACATCTCGTAAAGCATCTAAAGAACCACGTTTATCAAATTTGTTCAATGCAATAACATCAGCAAAATCAATCATATCAATTTTTTCCAATTGCGTTGCGGCTCCATATTCTGGAGTCATTACATATAAGGAAACGTCAGAATGATCTATAATTTCGGTATCACTTTGCCCAATTCCTGAAGTTTCTAAAACTACCAAATCATAACCTGCAACTTTTAAAATAGCAACTGCATCACTTACGTGTTTTGATAATGCTAAATTAGATTGACGTGTGGCTAATGAACGCATATAAACACGGCTATTTTTAATAGAATTCATTCTAATTCTATCTCCAAGAAGCGCTCCGCCTGTTTTCTTTTTTGAAGGATCAACAGATATAATAGCAATTGTTTTTTTAGGAAAATCAATTAAATATCTTCTAACTAATTCATCAACAGTTGATGATTTTCCAGAACCTCCAGTTCCTGTAATTCCTAAAACAGGAATAGCTGATTCTTTAGATTGTTTTCTAATTTCAGAAATAAACTCAGCATGTTTTTCAGAAAAATTTTCGGCAGCTGAAATTGATTTCGCTAATTGTAAAGGATTTTTTTTAGATAAATCAGAAACATTAAAGTCTATAATTTCACCAGTAGGAAAATCACACGTTTCAATCATATCGTTTATCATTCCTTGCAAGCCCATTCGTCTTCCATCATCAGGAGTGTAAATTCGTGTCACCCCATAATTCATTAAATCTTTAATTTCTTCTGGAAGAATTACACCGCCACCGCCACCATATATTTTAATATGAGAAGCTCCTTTTTCACTCAATAGGTCTACAACATACTTAAAGTACTCATTATGACCACCTTGGTAAGATGTAAGTGCAATGGCATTTGCATCTTCCTGTATGGCACAATCAACAACTTCTTCAACACTTCTATCATGTCCTAAATGAATAACTTCAACACCTGTAGCTTGAATAATCCTTCGCATTATATTAATAGCTGCGTCGTGTCCATCAAAAAGGGATGCTGCTGTTACAATTCGAACTTTATTTTTTGGTTTATAAGGTGTAATTTGCTCCATAATTTAATTCTTAGGTACGCAATTTAACTAAAATTAATAAGTAAAAATGTACCTAAAGCGTGTATTTTTAAAGTGAAAGTATTTAGATTTAAAATTTCACAGTAAAAGTCTAAATATTCAGTTAAAATAGTATTAAACCCGTAGTTTAAATTATAAATATTTTAAAAAAGTGTAAGAATTTCTGCTAGTTAAATAAAGTAAGTTGTTTTCATTTTTATAAGCTTCTTTTTCAAAACTAATATTTTTATAAGCTTTATAATGATTTTTAAATTGTAATAACCTAATTAGATACTCAGCTGAGTACCAGATAAAAAAGGTAACCCATAGTAGTTCTACTTGTTGTTTTAAGTGTATTTTTTCGTGATTGAGTAATGTTTTATTTGATTTTAAATGTTTATCTCGTAAAAAGATAAAAGGGTAAATTGTTAATCCAATGAATCTTCTTGGAATTATATATTTAAAAATTAGTATCATAACAATCTTACATTTCTCAAAAATCAAACCAATTTACATTATATTTGTAACTCATAAAAATAACTTAAAAATATCTTGGATATTTTTCACTTCAAATATAAAAAATGTATTGCCTTAACTCATTTTAGAGTTGCAATTCGTTATCCGTAGTTTTTAATTTTTAAATATTAAAAATTAAAATATGAACTCAATTAAAAAATATTATGACATTTCAAGATCAAATAAAGCAAGGAATTCCTAACGAATTACCTTCAGTTAAAGTATATAATAGAGCTGTAAATCACGCTCCAAAACGTAAAGACATTTTATCAAAAGTTGAAAAAGAGTTAGCTATAAGAAATGCTTTACGATATTTTGATAAGAAACACCATGCAGTCTTATCTAAAGAATTTGCTGAAGAATTAAAAGAATATGGTAGAATTTATATGTATCGTTTTCGCCCAGATTATAAAATGTATGCACGTCCTATAAACGAGTTTCCAGGAAAATGTGAGCAGGCAAAAGCTATTATGCACATGATTCAAAATAATTTAGATGATGCTGTAGCACAACATCCACATGAATTAATTACGTATGGAGGTAATGGTGCCGTTTTTCAAAATTGGGCACAATATTTATTAACGATGCAATACTTATCTGAATTAGAAGATGATCAGACATTGGTGATGTATTCAGGGCATCCGATGGGTATGTTTCCTTCTAATAAAAATGCGCCAAGAGTTGTGGTAACTAATGGAATGATGATTCCTAATTATAGCAAACCAGACGATTGGGAAAAATTTAATGCTTTGGGTGTAACTCAATATGGGCAAATGACTGCGGGTAGTTTTATGTATATTGGTCCGCAAGGAATTGTTCATGGAACTACTATTACAGTTTTAAATGCTGGAAGAAAAATAGCGAAAAACGGAGAAGATTTAGCTGGAAAATTATTTCTAACTTCAGGTTTAGGAGGTATGAGTGGTGCACAACCAAAAGCAGGAAATATAGCAGGTTGTATTACTGTTTGTGCTGAAGTAAACCCTAAGATTACTGATATTCGTTTATCACAAGGTTGGATTGACGAAAAGATTACGGATTTAAATTCTTTGGTGTCAAGAGTTCAAAAAGCAAAAGCAACTAAAGAAGTTGTATCTATTGCTTATTTAGGAAATATAGTAGAGGTTTGGGAAAAATTTGCCGAAGAAAATTTATATATAGATTTAGGTTCAGACCAAACTTCATTGCATAATCCTTGGGCGGGAGGTTATTATCCAGTTGGAATTTCATTTGAAGAATCCAATGAATTAATGGTTAATAATCCTGAATTGTTTAAAGAAAAAGTACAAGAAAGTTTACGAAGACAAACAATTGCAATTAATAAACACACAGCCAAAGGAACCTATTTTTTCGATTATGGAAATGCATTTTTATTAGAAGCAAGTAGAGCTGGAGCTGATATTATGGCTGAGAATGGAATTGATTTTAGATATCCTTCCTACGTACAAGACATCATGGGACCTATGTGTTTTGATTATGGTTTTGGACCTTTTAGATGGGTGTGTACAAGTGCTAATCCAACCGATTTAGAAAAAACGGATACTATTGCTTGTGAAGTTTTAGAAGAATTAATGAAAAATTCTCCAATTGAAATTCAGCAACAAATGGCTGATAATATTCAATGGATTAAAGGAGCTCAAGAAAATAAATTGGTGGTTGGCTCACAAGCACGTATTTTATATGCTGATGCTGAAGGAAGAATGAAAATTGCTGAAGCATTTAACAATGCAGTGAAAACTAATATAATTTCAGCACCAATTGTTTTAGGGAGAGATCATCACGATGTTTCTGGAACTGATTCTCCATACAGAGAAACATCTAATATTTATGATGGGTCTCAATTCACCGCTGATATGGCGATTCAAAATGTAATTGGTGATAGTTTTAGAGGTGCAACTTGGGTTTCTATTCATAATGGTGGTGGAGTAGGCTGGGGAGAAGTTGTAAATGGTGGTTTTGGTATGGTTCTTGATGGTAGTATAGAAGCAGAAAAGCGCTTAAAAAGTATGCTTTTTTGGGATGTAAATAATGGAATTGCTCGAAGAAATTGGGCACGTAATGAAGGAGCAACTTTTGCAATTAAAAGAGCAATGAAAGTTGAACCTAAATTAAAAGTTACGTTACCAAATTTAGTTGATGATTCTTTATTGCATGATTTGTTTTAAAACCTTAAAAAATATAAAATGAAAGCTATCAAATTACTTCCGTTAGTATTACTTTTTTTAGTAAGCTCATGTAGTTCAGTTAGAGTTTCAACTGATTATGATACCAATACAGATTTCTCGAATTACAAGACCTTTGCTTTTTATAAAAAAGGAATTGATAAGGTTGAAATTTCTGATTTAGACAAACGAAGAATTTTAAAAGCTGTAGAAAGTGAATTATTAGCAATAGGTTTTGTGAAATCTGAAAGTCCAGATGTTTTAGTAAATATTTTTACTAAGTCACGCCAAAAAGTTGATGTATATAGTAATAATATGTACTATGGTTGGCACCCTTGGTATTATGGTCCAAACTTTGGAACACATATTTCTCAATACACAGAAGGAACGTTGTTTATAGATTTAATTGATGCTAATAAAAAAGAATTAGCTTGGCAGGGTATTGGAAGTGGTGCGTTAAATACGTCAGGTAAAATTTCTAAAAAAGAAGAACGAATTAAAGAATTTGTAGCTGAAATTATGGCTAAATATCCTCCTGGAATTGAGGATTAATGGGGTTATATAAATTATAAAAAAGGGTAAATTTTATTTAAAATTTACCCTTTTTTATTTATTTTAAGGTCAATGTTTTTAAATGGGGTTTACCTTAATAATTTTGGATCAATTTCAACTCCTAATCCTTTAGCTACTCCCATTCCTAATTGAATATCAACTCTAAACCAATGGCATAATTGTAGGTTTATTATTTCGTCTTTTTTTGAACCACTTATTCCACTCATAGCTCCAACAATATTGTTGATGGTATTTATTTTTGCTTCTGGAGTCATAATTTTAAATAAATTACCAGGTTGTGTAAAATGGTCATCATCACCTTCATTTCTATCAAAATAACCTGCAATATTACTATCTAATTCATAGTTTACTCCTTTATAAGAGTCGTCTTCTGTATTATTATCAAAACTATTAGGATAATAATTTGGTGAATTTTCCCCATTCCCATCAAAACGCATAGCTCCGTCTCTATGATAATTATTTGTAGCATACGGGCATTTATTTACTGGAAGTGCTTGATAATTACCTCCTATTCTATAGCGTTGAGCATCAGGATAAGCTAATATTCTACCTTGTAACATTTTGTCTGGAGAGAAACCAATTCCATCTACTAAATTTGATGGTGCAAAAGCTGCCTGTTCAACATCTTGAAAATAGTTTGCAGGTATTTCATTCAATTCAATTTCTCCAACATCAATTAAAGGATAATCTTTATGTGACCAAACTTTTGTTAAATCAAATGGGTTCCAACTGAAATTTTTGGCTTCATCTAAAGTCATCACTTGAATTTTAAGTGCATATTTTGGATAATCACCTTTTTCAATAGCATCAACTAAATCACGTTGTGAATAATCTGGGTCGGTTCCTTTTAATTTAGTTGCTTCAGCATCAGTAAAAGTTTTGTTGCCTTGCATTGTTTTGTAATGAAACTTAACATAAATGCGTTCATTTTTGTCGTTTACCATTGAGAATGTATGACTTCCATAACCATTCATAAAGCGATAACCGTTTGGTGTTCCTCTATCTGACATTAAAATAAGTACTTGATGTAAACTTTCAGGATTTAACGACCAATAGTCCCAAACCATAGTTGGTGATTTGCAATTAGTGTGTGGATCTCTTTTTTGGGTGTGAATAAAATCAGGAAACTTTTTTGGGTCCTTTATAAAAAATACGGGTGTATTGTTACCAACCAAATCCCAGTTTCCATCTTCAGTATAAAACTTTACGGCAAATCCGCGCGGATCACGTTCTGTGTCTGCTGAACCTTTTTCCCCACCTACCGTTGAAAAGCGAGTAAAAACTTTTGTTTGTTTACCTATTTTCGAAAATAATTTAGCTCTTGTGTACTTTGTAATATCGTGAGTAACAGTGAATGTTCCATATGCACCAGATCCTTTTGCATGTACAATTCGCTCAGGAATTCTTTCTCTATTAAAGGTTGCTAATTTTTCGTGTAAAAAATAATCTTGTAATAGTAATGGCCCTCTTGCTCCGGCACTTTGTGAATCTTGATAATGATTTACTGGTGCTCCTGCTTCAGTAGTTAATCTTTTTTTTTCTTTCATGGTGTAATTATTTTTATTTAAAGTCTTTGATTACTCCTTTTTGAATAATTTATACGGTGGTTTTTTTAATATATTTGGTTAAAAGATAAAGTGTTATTTTTGCAACATCTATGTCAAATATTAACGATTCAAAATTAACATCAGAAGATTATTATCTATCTGAAGAAGGATACCGAGTTTTTACTGAAAAATATCATCTAAAACGAGGATATTGTTGTAAAAACGGTTGTAAACATTGTCCATATAAATATAACAAAAAAACGGATACCTTTGAAATGTAATTTCAGGTATATTAACAAAAATTCAAATTAAATATTATGATAAAAAGAATACTTTTAATAGTTGTTGTTTTTCAATTTTCTGCATGTGCAGAATTGCAACAAGTTATAAATCAACTTCCTAATGGAATGATTACAAACGATCAAATTGCGGGAGGTTTAAAAGAAGCTTTAAATAATGGAATTACAAATCAGGTTACTAAACTAGCCGTAGAAGATGGTTTTTTTAAAAATGAATTAACAAGAATTTTATTACCTGAAGAATTGCAAAAAGTGGATAATACGCTTCGAAAAATAGGTTTATCTAAATTAGCTGATGAAGGTTTGAAAGTGTTAAATAGAGCTGCTGAGGATGCAGTTGGAGAAGCAATTCCAATTTTTGTTGATGCAATAAAAGGAATGACTTTTACTGATGCCAAAAATATTTTATTAGGCGATAAAAATGCCGCAACTCAATATTTACAAGGAGCTACATCTGAAACTTTGTATCAAAAATTCAATCCAATTATTAGCAATTCATTTAAAAAAGTAGGAGCCGACATAATTTGGACAGATTTAATTACAAAATACAATAACTTACCATTAACAAACGATGTAAATCCTGACTTAACAGATTATGTTACTGGAGAAGCTCTTAAAGGAGTTTTTGCAATGGTTGAAGTTGAAGAAAAAGAAATTAGAGCAAATGTATCAAAGCGCTCAACAGATTTGTTGAAACGTGTTTTTGCACTCCAGGATTAGCATAAAATAATTATTGAATTTCTTTTTTATTAAATTCATTTTATGAAAATGTAATGGAGTAAAATAGTGATAAATACGTTTTCTAATTTGATATTTTTTTAAATAGTTTACATTATTTAATAATCTAATTTTAAGAATTATCATAAATTAAACAATCTCGTTAAGAATTAATCATTAATAATAGGTTTTTTATAGTTTATTGATAATCAACTTTTATTTTTATAGAAAAAAGTTGCTTTTTTAAAATTAATGTATAAATTTGTCCCTTAAATACAGAGAATGAACACACAAAACACTTGGAATAGCTTCTATTTTTACTTTTATTTTAGCAATAAAAGAGAGGCTTAGTATGTGTTTATAAATAAAAAATAAATGATAAAGTCTCGAATTTAATTCGGGATTTTTTTTTGATAAAAAATTAAAAATGAAGGTTGCAATACAAGGAATAAAAGGATCTTTTCACCACATAGTAGCTGAACAGTATTTTGGTAAAAATATTGATTTGTTAGAGTGTTTATCATTTAGTGAAATGCCAGCATTATTACATGATAAGAAAGCTGATGTTGTAATAATGGCTATTGAAAATTCTATAGCGGGAGCTATTTTGCCAAATTATGCACTTATTGATGAAAATCAATTAACAATTTGCGGGGAACATCATTTAGAAATTCATCACAACTTAATGTGCTTAAAAGGGCAAAGTATCATGGATATTAAAGAAGTATACTCACACCCAATGGCTTTATTACAATGCCATAAGTTTTTTAAACAATACCCTCATATTAAATTAGTTGAAGATAAAGATACGGCAGTAGTTGCTAAAAGAATACAAGATCAAAAGTTGGAAGGAGTTGGCGCAATTGCAAGCAATTTAGCAGCGGAAATATATAATTTGGATATTTTAGTAGCTGAAATTCAAGAGATAAAGGAGAATGCTACACGGTTTTTTCTGCTCACAAATTCCGAAAGTAAAAGTAGTGTTTCTTCAAATAAAGCTTCAATTAAGTTTATTACTAGCCACGAAACAGGAAGCTTAGCTTTGGTTTTAACCATTTTAGCAAAACACAATCTGAATCTTTCTAAAATTCAATCAATGCCTGTTATAAATACTCCTTGGAAATATGCGTTTTTTGCCGATTTTATTTTTGATAGTTATGCCGATTATCACAATGCTATAAATGAAATAAAAGTAAAGGTGGAAACATTAAAAATATTGGGCGAATACACAAAAGGGAAAAGATAATGATACAAAAAGCAGATAGATTAAACGATGTAAAGGAATACTATTTTTCAAAAAAATTGAGAGAAGTTGCTGCATTAAAAAAGGAAGGAAAACCGGTCATTAATATTGCTATTGGAAGCCCAGATTTAAAACCAGCACCAAGTGTAATAGCTGCGTTAAATAGTGCTGCACAATTAGATGGTGCACATGGATATCAAAGTTACCAAGGAATTCCTGAATTGCGAGAAGGGTTTAGTAATTTTTATAAAGTAAACTATAATGTTAGTCTAAATCCGGCTAATGAAGTTCTTCCTTTAATGGGGTCAAAGGAAGGAATTATGCATATTTCAATGGCTTTTTTAAATAAAGGAGATAAAGTATTAATTCCTAATCCAGGTTACCCTACTTATTTATCAGTAACCAAATTAGTGGAGGCTGAACCTGTTTTTTACAACCTAACTGAAGCAACAAATTGGTTGCCTAATTTTGACGAAATTGAAAAAGAAAATTTAGAGAATGTAAAAATAATGTGGGTTAATTATCCACATATGCCAACTGGAGCCGCAGCTTCAAAAGAGGATTTTAAACAATTAATTGCATTTGCAAAAAAGCATAACATATTAATTGTAAATGACAATCCATATAGTTTTATTTTAAACGAAAACCCGATTAGTATCTTAGCAGTTGAAGGAGCAAAAGAAGTCGCTATTGAATTAAATTCTTTAAGTAAAACGTTTAGCATGGCAGGTTGGAGAGTAGGTATGGTTGTTGGAGATGCTGAAATTCTAAAAGCGATATTACAAGTAAAAAGTAATATGGATTCGGGAATGTTTTTAGGGATTCAAAAAGGAGCTGTTGAAGCTTTAAAATTATCAAAGAGTTGGTTTGAAGAACAGAATGAAATTTATAAAAAAAGAAGAGCAATAGTTTGGAAGATATTTGATGCATTGGGATGTACTTATGATGCAACAATTGGAGGTTTGTTTGTTTGGGCAAAATTACCAAAAGAAAAAAAATCAGAAGAATTTACAGATTTATTATTGTATGAAAAGGATGTTTTTATAACGCCAGGAACCATTTTTGGTTCAAATGGAGAAGGTTACATAAGAGCCTCATTATGTGTTTCTTCAGTAATTTTTGAAGAAGTTTTAACCAGATTAAAAACTGTTAAATAGGAGCTATGGAAAAGTTAGTAGTAATTGGTTTGGGATTAATTGGAGGTTCTTTAGCATTAGATTTAAAGAAGCGAAGTAGCTATAGAGTTTATGGAATTGATGAAAATCCGGCACATATAAAAAAGGCTTTAGAATTCGGTATTATTGAAGAAGAAATTGATTTCACTCAATTAGCAGATGCTTCTATTGTAATTATTGCAGTTCCAGTAAATATAATTCCACAGGTTGCAAATAAAGTATTGGATGTAATTTCAAAAGACACATTGGTTTTTGATGTTGGATCTGTAAAAAATGAAATTTGTAAGTCAATAGGAAACCACATAAATAGAAAAAATTATGTTGCAGCACATCCCTTAGCAGGAACAGAATTTTCAGGGCCTGAGGCAGCTATTTTAAATTTATTTGATGAAAAAGTAAATATACTTTGTGAAGCAGATAAAACAGATTGGAAAATTTTAGATAAAGCATTTAGCATTTTTAAAAAACTAAATATGCGTATTAAAATGATGAGCCCTGAAGAACATGACAGACATATAGCATATGTTTCACACTTGTCGCATGTAAGTTCATTTATGTTGGGGAAAACAGTTTTGGGTATTGAAAAAAATGAGCAGCATATATTTGATATGGCAAGTACAGGTTTTGCTTCAACAGTACGTTTAGCAAAAAGTTCAGCAAACACTTGGACACCTATATTTCTTGAAAATAAAGAAAATATTATACGCTCTCTAGATGAATATATCAAAAATTTGATTGAATTTAAAGAAATGATAGCATCTGATAATGAAGCAGGTTTAAAGGAAACTATGAATAGTACCAATTATATAAAATCAATTTTAAACGGAATAGAGTAGGGCGAAGTGATAAAGAAATAAAGAATAAGAAAATATTAAAATAATAACCAAAGTAAATCAACATGGAAATTAACAAAGAAAACAGAAAGTGGTTAGATAGCATGGGATTATCTCATCCTATTGTTATTGCAGGACCTTGTAGTGCTGAAACAGAAGAACAAGTTTTAAAAACAGCTCACGAGCTAAAAAACACTGATACTAATGTGTTTAGAGCAGGTATTTGGAAACCAAGAACTAGACCTGGAGGTTTTGAAGGTGTTGGAGCAATAGGATTACCTTGGTTACAAAAAGTAAAAGAAGAAACAGGAATGCTTGTAACTACTGAAGTTGGAAATGCAAATCACGTTGAACTAGCTTTGAAACACGGGATAGATATTTTGTGGATTGGAGCAAGAACCACTGTAAATCCATTTGTAACTCAGGAAATAGCAGAAGCTTTAAAAGGAGTTGATATTCCAGTTTTAGTAAAAAATCCTGTAAATCCAGATTTAGCATTGTGGTTAGGAGCTGTAGAACGTTTTCAAACGGCTGGAATTTCTCAATTAGGAGTGATTCATAGAGGGTTTTCTACCTACAATTCACTGCATTACCGTAATAAACCATTATGGCATTTAGCTATTGAGTTAAAGAAAGAATTTCCAAACTTACCTTTAATTCTTGATCCATCACATATTTGTGGCCGAAGAGATACCATATTAGATGTTTCTCAAACAGCCTTAGATTTAAATTTTGACGGTTTTATGATTGAAACGCATATTGATCCAGATAATGCGTGGAGTGATGCTGCACAGCAGATTACACCAAATCAATTAAATAAAATAACAGCAGATTTAAGAATTCGTAAAGAGAATAGTAATGAAGAAGAGTTTCAACGTAAGTTGAATATGCACAGAAAGGAATTAGATTTGATAGATAGCAATATACTTGAAATTTTAAGTGATAGAATGGGGATTTCAAAAGAAATTGGAAAGCTGAAACATGAAGAAAATGTGGCTATTTTACAAAGTAGAAGATGGTCAGATATATTATTAAAAATGGTTGAAGGTGGGAATGAAAAGGGTTTAAGCAAAGAATTTGTGGAAGAAGTATTTAAGGCAATTCACGTAGAGTCAATTAATATTCAACACAAGGTTAAGTAAAATATTAAAAAGGTCTTAAACTCAATGAATATATGACGCTTGAAAACGTGAATAAAATAGAGTATACATTAAAATAGCTTGGATACTATCCAAGCTATTTTTCTAACAAATGTTAGCAATTCTCTTTTTCAAATAAATTAAGAAATTTCAATTACTTTTGGTTTTAACTTTTTAGCTTCTTCTTTTTTAGCGATGCTAAATTTTAAAATTCCATTATCATATTTAGCTTTTATTTTTTCTCCTGAAACACTTTCAGGCAATTGTAAGGATCTTTCAAAAGAACTGTAACTAAACTCTTTGCGTGTGTAATTTTCATCTTTCTCTTCTTTAGATTCTTCTCTTTTAGCTGAAATGTTCAAGCAGCCATCATCAATAGTAACTTCAAAATCTTTTTTGTTATAACCAGGAGCAGCTAATTCAATTTCAAATTCATCTTTTTTTTCTTTGATGTTCAGTGCAGGTTCATTCATTTTTTTTAACCAAAGCCTATCATTAAATAAGTTATTGGTGTTAAAATCTAAAAAATCTGGTGTAAACAAATTTTCCAATGGGCTTTTTCTAAATTTTACAAGTGTCATGGTTTTACGGTTTTAAATTAGACATTAATTATAGTATCAAATTTATTTTGAAAACAAATCTTGCCAAATGATATCTCTCATTTTGAAGTATGATAGTTTTCAGTTCCAACTTATAAGTGCAGACTTAATTGAAGTAGAAAAAAAACAATAAATTTTAGGTAAAGTGTAGACATAAAAAACAGGAAGCTAAGGCTTCCTGTTTTCTGAAGAATTTTTTAAAATTTTATCAATTTAAAATAATTTCTTATGTCATTTCCTATGAAATAAAACTAAAACTATTTTGAATTAATAAACATCTATAAACTCTTCATTTTCAACCTTTATTATTTTTCAATAACAATGGTTTATTTTTAGAAACAGGAAGTTTTACCTTCCTGTTTCCTGATTAGGTTAAAATTGTTTCGTTACTTTCAAATAATTTTTCATATTATAATTATCGCTAAAACAATACTAAAACTATTTTCAACTCAAAAACATTTTTAAGCTCCTCATTTTAACCTTCATTATTTCTCAATAACGATGGTTTATTTTTTTAGAAACAGGAAGTTTTACCTTCCTGTTTCTTTTATGAAAAAATTTTAGTAACTTTTTTGAAGTCGAAATAATCTTTCAAAACTTCTAATTCTATACATTAGAATAATAAATTAAATCCTTCAAGAAGTATCTAAATTTCCCCATTGTAATTTAATTGTTGTGTAACAATTAAGTTTATTTTAAGCTATTAAATCAAAGAACTTTTATTTTAGAATGTAAAATTATGCACTTTTTATAAATTTCAAAATGATTAGCATCAGTTTTGCATATGATTGTTATCATTTTAGTTAATTAAAATATCACAATCCCATAGCCCATATTAAGCAAGAAAATTCCTATTAAAAGAAGCAACATATAAATTAGTTGAATAAATTTAATATTAATATAGTCAAACCATTTAATGGCTCTTTTTGGAATTATAAATAAAATTATACCTTCAAATAAAGCGATCCAACCAATAAGAGTTATAATTAGTCTCCAATCTCCTTCCCAAATATCGTGAAATAAAATATTTAGCAAACCAATAATAATAGCCATAAAGGCTACAAGAATTGCGAATTTTTCATCTTTTAAATCTTTAATAATTTGTAGTATTCTTTTTGGGTTAAAACTTAATACTAAAAAGAAAATTATTAAATACCATCCCCAAAATTTAGCTAAAAAAACGGATATATTTTCCATAATGTGCCTTTTAATGTTTATTCATGCAGTACTAAAAACGGAACTTCAATGTGGTAGCTAATTTCTTCAACAGTTGGTTTAAATAAAATACGTTGAAAAAGATTTAGATTTTTGGCTACCATTATAATCATA
Organism: uncultured Lutibacter sp.; assembly: GCF_937891065.1. GTDB lineage: Bacteria > Bacteroidota > Bacteroidia > Flavobacteriales > Flavobacteriaceae > Lutibacter. Next base: position 16,058 of record NZ_CALAEQ010000249.1, read on the forward strand.
TCAATATCTCTACTTTCAACAAAGCATTGCACACCTTCTTCAATTTTTTTATTTGTAAGTCTATGAAAGCTATGTTTTTCGTCCATAAAGAAGTTGTTTAAAAACTCTTTATTTTCTATTTGGGAATCTGTAAGTATTTCATCTTTTTTAGCAATATGTAATATTCTAACGGTTGCATTATACATTTTAGCTAACTCTGTTATACTATTTAAAATTTTTGGTTGGTAAAATATATTATAATCTGTTGGGAAAGCAATTTCTTTTGGAACAGTATATGATGCTTTTTCTGGAACTATTAATACAGGGTGCTTTACCTTTGTAATTAAATCGCCCGTATTACTACCAACAATTACCTCACTTAAACCTGAAGCACCTTTGGTTCCCATAATAACAAGATCTATATTTTTTTCTTCAATATGTGTTTTTACAGCATCAATAAAACTATTATAACTTGAAAGTGTATAAAAGTGATGTTTGGAGTTTTTTGGTAGTTTACTTATTCTTTTTATTAATTTCTTTAAATCAATTTTAGTTTGATTTAAAAATGTTTTTTCAAGAATGTCTGATGAACCTATTATTGGGTAATCTCCAGTTGGATAATAAGGAATTAAGGTAACGTGTAATAAATAAAAATTACAAGCTGTTTTTTTGTAAAGTTCTAAAGC
>NZ_CALAEQ010000250.1 GCF_937891065.1 uncultured Lutibacter sp.
AAATACTTTGTGAAGAAGGTGTTGATTTTATTATTACTTCGCTTGGAAGTCCAGAAGAAACTATTAAGCAGGCACATAAACATAATATTAAAGTATTTTGTGATGTAACAGATTTAAGTTTTGCTAAAAAAGTTGAAAGCTTGGGTGCTGATGCTATTATTGCCGTTAACAATGAAGCTGGTGGTCATAGAGGAAATTTGAATGCTGAAGAGTTAATTAAATTAATAGCATCAAATTGTTCAATTCCTGTTATTTCAGCGGGTGGAGTTGGGCGTAGAGTTGATATTGATAAAATGCTAAGTTTTGGTGCTGAAGGAGTTTCAGTTGGAAGTCCGTTTATAGCTTCAATAGAAGCGGGTGTTACTGAAGAATACAAGCAGGCGTGTGTTAATTATGGTGCTAAAGATATTATAATGACCGAACGTATTTCTGGCACACCTTGTACCGTTATTAAAACACCCTATGTTGAAAAAATTGGAACTAAACAATCTTGGATCGAGTCATTTCTAAATAAGAACAAAAAATTAAAAAAATGGGTTAAAATGGTTCGCTTTATGATTGGTAACAACGCAGTAACCAATGCCGCAACAAAAGCGACCTACAAAACCGTTTGGGTTGCTGGTCCTAGTATAGAACACACCAAAGAAATTTTACCAGTAAGTAGAATTATTGATAAACTTATTAATGATTAATATTTAGTTAGCAAATAGCTATCTATTCTCTTTTATATTCTATAGATATTTAGCTTTTTTATTTAGAACTAGGCTTATTTAAGTAAGTTATGCAATGCCTTAGTTAAGGTTGTATAGTTAAATTTGAATCCTGTTGCTACAATTTTTCTTGAAGAAACCCTACTTCCTTCCAATAGTATTATTGTCATTTTCCCTAAAAATAGCTTTAAAAAGAATGAGGGAATATTAGGTAACCAAAATGGTTTTTTAAGCACTTTCGCAATTTGTTTGGATAGTGTTTTATTGGTGATGTGTTCAGGTGCAACAGCATTATAAACCCCATTAATTTCGGTGTTTTCAATTACTTCAGCATACATATTACATAAATCTTCGAGGTGAATCCAAGGAATAAATTGTTTTCCACTTCCAAGAGCTGCACCAACACCAAGTTTAAAGGGTTTACTTATTTTTTCAAATGCACCTCCTTTTTCAGAGAAAACAACTCCAGTTCTTAAAATAACAGTTCTAATATTTAATGTTTTAAATTGGTTTGAAGCATTTTCCCAAAGCTTACATATTTCGCTTAAAAAATCAGCTCCTGATTCATCATTTTCTTCATAAATTTTTGTTGAAGTTGTAGCTCCATAATAACCAATACCTGATGCCGCAATAAATGCTTTTAAATTAGGGTTTAACTCTTTTATTTTACGAAATAATAGATTTGTAGATTTTACACGACTATCAATTAATTCTATTTTTCTTTCATTAGTCCAACGTTTATCAGCAATACCAGCCCCTGCTAAATGAATAATATAATCAGCTTCAATTACCGCTTTGGCATCAATATAATTAGTTTCTAAATTCCAGTAATAACAATTTGGTTTCGTGGTTTGGTTTCTACTTAGTACAGTGACATTATATCCTTTTTTGCTTAGCATAATAGAAAGATGTTTTCCTACTAAACCTGTACCACCAGTTATTAAAATTGTACTCATAAAAAATTCGGTTTCTTTGTAATATTAATATTACAAAGAAACCGAATTTAAGGTTAAAAATCAATAAATATCTAAACTATGAAATAGCTTCAGTCATTTTATATAAAGTTACGCTATTCATACCCATAGTAATAGCTTCTTTATTTAAAGGGATTAAATGATGATAACGTTCAGGTAAGGATTTTTTTAATCCTTCAATTACATTGTCTAAAAGTACAATAGGTTTTACTTTTAAAAATGCACCTAAAATTACCATATTAAATATTTTTACATTTCCCATTTCAGTAGCCAATTTGTTACCTTCAATCTGGAAAATTTTAATATCTGTTCTTGTTGGAGGATGAGAGATACCATTTGGATCGTATAATAAAACACCACCTGGTTTTACTGATTCCTCAAATTTATCCATAGATTGTTGGTTTAAAACAATAGCGGTATCAAATATTTGTAAGTAAGGAGAACTAATTCTATCATCACTTAAAATAACTGTTACATTTGCTGTTCCACCACGCATTTCTGGTCCGTAAGATGGCATCCAACTAACTTCTTGGTCTTGCATGATACCAGAGTATGCTAAAATTTTCCCCATTGATAGTACACCTTGACCACCAAATCCTGCTATAATTATTTCTTCTGTCATAATTTTTTATTTTAAAACACCATCAACTTTAATATCACCTAAAGGAAAATATGGGAACATATTTTCTTCCATCCAAATATTAGATTCATTTGGTGTCATTTTCCATCCAGAGTTACAGTTAGAGACTATTTCAACAAATGAAAGTCCTTTTTTGTTTCTTGTGTTTTCAAAAGCTTTTTTAAGTGCTTTTTTAGCTTTACGAGCATGTTTATGAGTATGCACAGCATGTCTTGTTACATATTGAACACCTGGGAGGTTTGCAATTAATTCAGTCATTTTTAATGGAGATCCCATAGTTTCAATTTCTCTTCCGTAAGGAGAGGTTGAAGATTTCATACCCGCTAAAGTTGTTGGAGCCATTTGTCCACCTGTCATTCCGTAAATTCCATTGTTCACAAAAATAATAACAATGTTTTCACCTCTGTTACAAGCATGAATAGTTTCAGCAGTACCAATAGCAGCTAAATCTCCATCACCTTGATAGGTAAATACATATTTTTCAGGCCAACATCTTGCAATAGCAGTTGCTACTGCAGGAG
>NZ_CALAEQ010000251.1 GCF_937891065.1 uncultured Lutibacter sp.
ATAATCAATTTTATTAAATATAATGCATATTGAAATTTTGAAAATAAAAAACATTTTTTATTTGAAATGATGTAAAACTTAGCAACTATCATAATAAAACAACTAGCTTAAAAAGAGACAATATGATTTAATAATATCACAACAAAATTTAATAAGCTCTTATTAACTGTAATAATAAGGAAATTAAAATATGAACCAAATTAATATTAACCAAATATATATTTTATTATGAGTTTATCAATTCAAGCACTTTTAGCTTTTTTCCCGATTCTTCTGGCAGGTATTTTACTTGTTGGATTAAGATGGCCAGCAAAAAGAGCAATGCCAATAGTTTTTTTAACAACATTTATAATAGCATTATTCGCATGGGAAATGCCTATTAACAGAATTTTTGCATCAACACTTCAAGGTTTAGGTGTAACCGCCTCCATTTTGTGGATAATTTTTGGAGCAATTTTATTACTAAATACATTGAAACATTCAGGTGCAATTAGAGTAATACGCGCAGGTTTTACCAATATTAGTACCGACAGAAGAGTTCAAGTAATTATTATTGCGTGGTTATTTGGTAGTTTTATTGAAGGTGCTTCAGGTTTTGGAACACCAGCTGCTATTGCTGCGCCATTACTTGTTGGATTAGGATTTCCTGCATTAGCTGCTGTAATTGTTGGTATGATGATTCAATCTACTCCAGTATCTTTTGGTGCCGTTGGAACACCCATAATAATTGGTGTTGATACTGGTTTAAAAACAACTGAATTATCAACTCAATTAGCAAGTGCAGGAACTAACTGGGAACAGTTCTTAATGTTAATCACTTCAGAAGTAGCTATTATACATGGAATAATTGGAACTTTAATTCCGCTATTTATGTGTATGATGCTAACCAGATATTTTGGGAAAAATAAATCTTGGACCGAAGGATTATCTATTGCCCCATTTGCAATTTTCTCAGGTTTAGCATTTACTATTCCTTATGCACTAACAGGAGTATTTTTAGGACCAGAATTTCCATCAATTATTGGAGCATTAGTAGGATTAGTAATTGTTGTTACTGCTGCTAAATCAAACTTTTTAGTTCCTAAAGACACTTGGGATTTTGAACCAGCTAAAAACTGGCCTTCTACCTGGATGGGAGATATAGAAGTTAAATTAGAAAGACTTGCAGGAACAACTTCCAAATTATCACTTAAAAAAGCTTGGCTTCCTTATTTATTAGTTGCAATTTTTCTTGTATTGAGTAGAATACCTTCCTTAGGAATTAATACTGCTCTAAAATTTGTTACTGTTTCATTCAAAGATATTTTAGGAGAAGTTGGTATTAGCACTTCTTTTTCTCCTCTATATTTACCAGGGGGTATTATGATAATGGTTGTGTTACTAACTTACTTTATTCATAATATGAAAACAAAGGAATTAACAAAGGCAATTGGAGAATCTACTAGAACATTAGTTGGTGCTGGGTTTGTTTTAGTTTTTACAATTCCAATGGTAAGAATTTTAATCAATTCAGGTGTTAATGAAATGGGCTATTCAAGTATGCCAATTGCAATGGCTCAGTGGGTTGCTGAAACCGTAGGAGGAGTTTATCCAGCATTTGCAGCTTCAATTGGTGCATTAGGAGCATTTATCGCCGGTTCAAATACAGTTTCCAATATGATGCTCTCTCAATTTCAATTTTCTACAGCAACAACTTTAGGTTTAACAGGATCGGTAATGGTTGCACTTCAAGCCGTTGGAGCTGCAGCTGGTAATATGATTGCAATTCACAATGTTGTAGCAGCTTCAGCAACAGTTGGAATGCTAGGAAGAGAAGGATTTATATTAAGAAGAACCATTTTACCAACGCTATATTATGTCATTTTTGCAGGAATTATTGGAATAATAATGTTGTATGGCTTTGGAATTACAGATGATTTAACACTTTACTTAGAATCATTAAAAAATTAAAAATTTATGTTACAAGAAAGATATCTTCAGTTTTACGATAAAATCTCAACAAGGGTTGATAAAAATAGGATTTACACAGATAAGGCAAGTACATTAGCCTTTGGAACAGATGCTAGTTTTTATAGATTGATACCTAAAATTGTTATTCAATCAAAAACAATTGAAGAAATATCTTTCTTGCTTGAAGTAGCCAATAAATTAAATTTACCTATAACTTTTAGAGCTGCTGGAACAAGTTTATCAGGACAAGCAATTTCAGATTCCATCCTTATTTTGACTTCAAAATTTTGGACTGGTTATGAGGTGCTTGACAACGGAAACTCAATTCAATTACAACCTGGTGTCATAGGTTCAAGAGCAAATATTTTATTAAAACCATATGGACGTAAAATTGGACCTGATCCAGCATCTATAAACTCGGCAATGATTGGTGGCATAGCTGCCAATAATGCAAGCGGAATGTGTTGTGGAACAGCTCAAAATTCTTATAAAACAGTAAAAAGTTTAATTGTAATTTTTTATGATGGTTTTGTTTTAGATACCAAAAACTCAGAAAGTATTGAAGCCTTTAAAAAACATCATTCTAAAATTTATAATGACTTAGTTGAAATCATAAACGATACTCAAAACAACAAACAATTAGTTGAGCGTATTCATCATAAATACAAAATGAAGAATACGACAGGTTATAGTTTAAATGCTTTGGTTGATTATACAAACCCAATTGATGTGCTAACTCATTTAATGATTGGCTCAGAAGGTACATTGGGGATGATTGCTGAAATTACGTACAATACCGTTGAAGATTTCAAATTCAAATCAAGCGCTTTAATGATTTTTGAAACTATTGAAATTGCTTGTAATGTTGTTTCAATATTAAAATCGGCTCCTGTATCTGCCGTTGAATTAATGGATAGAGCAAGTTTAAAATCGGTTGAAAATATGGAAGGTGTTCCAGATTATCTACCAAAGTTAAGCAATGGAGCCTCTGCAGTTTTAGTTGAAACAGGAGCATCAGAAAACGCTAAGTTATATGATCAAATTAAGGATATAGAAAAAGCTATTGAGCATATTACACCTGAATTACCATTTCAATTTACAGAAAATGCGTCCATTTACAATAAATATTGGAAAATTAGAAAAGGGTTGTTCCCAACGATTGGAGCAATTAGAAAAATAGGTACCACTGTAATTATTGAAGACATTACTTTTCCAGTTCCTAGGTTGGCTGAAGGAACATTAGATTTACAAGCATTATTCAAAAAATACAAGTATTACGAAGCTGTAATTTTTGGACACGCTTTAGAAGGAAATCTTCATTTTGTTTTCACTCAGGATTTTGGAATTCCTTCCGAAGTAAAACGGTATGAAAAGTTTATGGACGAGCTTGCTGTTTTAGTAGTTGATAAATTTGATGGAGCCTTAAAATCAGAACACGGAACAGGTAGAAATATGGCTCCATTTGTTGAAAAAGAATGGGGAAATGAGGCTTATTCATTAATGAAAAGAATAAAGAAAATTTTTGATCCTAAAGAAATTATTAATCCTGGTGTAATTATAAATAATGATAAAAAAATTCACCTAAAAAACTTAAAACCTTTACCAAAAGCTGATGACCAAATAGACAAATGTATTGAATGTGGATTTTGCGAACCGAATTGTGTATCCTATGATATAGGTTTTTCTCCTCGACAAAGAATTGTTCTATCTCGTGAAAAAAGTAGGCTTGAAGCTGAAGGTTTTACCAAAGAAGCCTTAGAATTAGAAAAATCATTTGAATATTCTTTTGATTCAATGTGCGCAACTGACGGCTTGTGTAAACTGGCTTGCCCAGTAGAAATTGATACTGGTGAATATGTAAAACGGCTTAGAGCAGAGAAAAAATCTGGAAACAAAATAGCTAAAATAGTAGCTAATAATATGGGACTTGTTTCAAGTGGTGTACGCACTGGCTTAAAAGTAAGTCATACTATTTCAAATATTATTGGAGATAAATCATTTGGTAAATTCGTAGGAGCTGCAACGTCTGTTTTAGGGCAAAAAACAGAATGGAATTCTTTTACTCCAAAGGCAACAAAAATTAAAAAAGAAATAGTTAACCAACCAAAACCAAATGCCATAAAGGTCGTATACTTCACTAGTTGTATTAACAGAACAATGGGTGCGTCAAAACAATATGATGATGAGGATACGGTATTTAATAAAACCGTTAAAATATTGAACAAAGCTAATTGCGAAATAATTTTCCCAGATAACCAAAACGATTTATGTTGTGGTCTTGCTTTTAAATCTCAAGGGTTTGCTGACACTGCTAAAATTGCTTCAGATAAATTATTGAATCGTCTAAAAAAGGCAAGTAACAATGGTGAATATCCTATTGTTTGTGATATGAGTCCTTGTTCTTTACAAATGATGGAATCCTTAGAAGGCTCATCTCTAAAACTATATGATTTGGTAAACTTTACAACTGAATATTTATTGAATAGATTAATTTTTAAACCTGTAAACAAGGAAGTAGCTGTATTTTCTGTGTGCAGTTTAAAAAAGATGGGGATTGATGAACAATTGCACTCCATTGCCAAATTATGTTCTACAAAAGTCTATACACCACAAACAAATTGTTGTGGATTTGCCGGAAACAGAGGGTTTAATTTTCCCGAACTTAATGAACACGGCTTACGAAATTTAGATGAGCAAATCCCAAATTCTGTTACAGATGGTTTTGCGACTAGTAGAACTTGTGAAATAGGATTGAGTAAACACAGCAAAACAAACTTTAAATCCATTGTCAATTTAATTGATGAAGCAACAACACCAAATAATAACATTTAAAATTAAAATTATGAAATTTCAATATATCCTTTTAATAGTTTTTACACTTTTACTATTTCCAAATAATGCTCAAGCACAAGAAAAAAAAGAAGAAAATAAGTTTTCAGTAAAAGTAAGTGGCCATATTTGGGCCGAAAGTATTTATGACACGCGACAAACCGTAAACGCTCGTGAAAATGATGTTATTTTATATCCTGCAAAAGAAGTTTTAGATGCAAATGGAGAAGACATCAATGCTCAATCAAGTTTTAATATGTTAAATATTCATTCCAGAGCCAGAATTAAAATTACTGCTCCAGATTTTTTAAATGCAAAAGTTTCCGGTTTAATTGAAGGTGATTTTGTTGGTACTGGAAATGATAAAATAGGGTTGTTTCGTTTACGTCATGCAATGTTGAAATTAAACTGGGAAAAATCTGAATTATTAGCAGGTAATTACTGGCATCCAATGTTTACAACAGATGTTTATCCGCAAGTAGTTTCTTGGGGTGGAGCAATTCCATATTTCACTTTAAGTAGAAATGCACAACTTAGGTATAGTTATTCTCCATCAAGTAATTCGAAATTATCTATTGCAGCGTCTACACAAATAGATTTTAAATCTAACGGACCAAACGGTGCTTCAAGTGAATATCAAAGAAATGCTGCAATACCAGAATTTAATGCTACCTATATTATTGGATTAAAATCAATTTTTTTAATAGGTGCTAATATTGGTTATAAAACTTTAAAACCTCAATTATCGTTTACTTCAGGAGGATTAACTTATAAATCTGAAGAGACTATCGGTAGTTATCATTATAGCATTTTTAGTAAAATAAAAATGAATAAAGCGGCGCTTAGATTAGGAACTATTTACGGTCAAAATATGTACAATTTTGTAATGTTAGGGGGTTATGGAGTTTCAGGAGTTAATAGCAACGGAGAGCAAGAATATACCAATTTATCTATAGGTAGTTTTTGGTTCGATTTAGATTCTGGTTTACTTGGTAAAAAAACATCTTTAGGAATTTATGCTGGATACACCAAAAATTACGGAGCTGATAAAACAATTACAGGACCAGTATATGCACGTGGAACTGATATAGATTACAGTTATAGAATTGCACCAAGAATTATATACGGAGCAGGAAAAGTAAAGTTTAGAGGTGAGGTTTCATTTGATACTGCGGCCTACGGAACTCCTGATGCAGATTATAAAGTTCAAAACACAAACAGTGTCAGTAATGTAAGGTTTGTTATAGCTACTACGTTGCATTTTTAAATCGCAACTATTTAACTATTAGTTAATTATAATTAAAATCATTAAATTTTTTTTCAAATGAAAGTAGGTCTTTTTATACCGTGTTATATCAATCAACTATATCCAAATGTTGCAATTGCCACCTTGGAATTATTGGAAAAATTAAATGTTGATGTTTATTACCCATTAAATCAAACTTGTTGCGGACAACCATTAGGAAATTCCGGTTATGAAAGTGATGCAAAAGGTGCTTGCCAATTATTTGTTGAAAATTTTAAGGAATACGATGTTGTGGTAGGTCCTTCTGGAAGTTGTGTACATCATATTGTAGAACATTTTGATTTATTACCTCAAACTGAAGAAGTCAAAAAAATTAGAAATAACACATTTGAATTATGTGAGTTTATAGTGAAAGTACTTGGTAAAAAAATAGAAGGAGCATCATTTCCTCACAAAGTAGGATTACATAAAAGTTGTCACGGTTTAAGAGGATTAAAATTAGGCTCTTGTTCAGAAAAAGTTGAGCCTTATTTTTCTATTGAAGAAGATTTATTGAATGAGGTGGAAGGATTAGAATTAATGTCATTAAACAGGAAAGATGAGTGTTGTGGTTTTGGAGGTACTTTTTCAGTTTTTGAAGAAGCCATATCTGTAAAAATGGGGAAAGATAAAATTCAGGATCATTTAGATAATGGAGTAGAAATAATAACAGGTGCAGATCATTCTTGCCTAATGCATTTAGAAGGATTAATTAATAGAAATAAGCAACCTATTAAAGTTATGCATATTGCTGAAATTTTAAATAGCAGCCTTTAGTTATGAGTCATTCAAAAAAAGCAAAAATATTTAATAAAAATGAAGATAAAGTAAACTGGCACGATAAAGCTTTATGGTTTGTTAGAGAAAAAAGAGATGTTGCTGCGAATAAAGTAAAAGGTTGGGAACATTTAAGAGATTACGCCTCAGGAATAAAAGCTAACGTCTTATCTAATTTAGATAACTATTTGGTTGAATTCGAATCAAATGCTATTAAAAATGGCATTAAAGTTCATTGGGCTTCAAATGCCGAAGAACATAATACTATCGTTCATAAAATTCTTCAAAAACACAATGCAAAAAACATTGTAAAAAGTAAGTCTATGCTTACTGAAGAATGCCATTTAAATCCTTATTTAGAAGCTCAGGGAATTGAAGTTGTTGATACAGATTTAGGTGAATATATTGTACAAATAGCCAAAGAAGCACCAAGTCATATTGTACTTCCTGCAATTCATAAAACTAAAGAGGAAGTTGATGAACTTTTTCAAGAACATTTAGGGACAACTCCAAGTAATGGAAATCCAGAATATTTAACTAATGAAGCTCGTAAACATTTAAGAAGTAAGTTTTTAAATGCTGATGCAGCCATCACAGGAGTAAATTTTGCTGTTGCAGAAACTGGAGGATTTGTAGTTTGCACTAATGAAGGAAATGCTGATATGGGCGCACATTTAGCAAAAGTTCATATAGCCTGTATGGGAATAGAAAAAATTATTCCTAAAGAAGAACATTTAGGGATATTTCTTTGCTTATTAGCCAGAAGTGCAACCGGACAACCAATTACAACATATTCTTCTCATTTTAATAAACCTATTGAAGGGAATGAAATGCATATTGTTATTGTTGATAATGGTAGAACAGAACAATTAAACAGAGAAGATTTCAGGTCATCGTTACATTGTATTCGTTGTGGTGCTTGTATGAACACCTGCCCTATTTACCGAAGAAGTGGTGGGCATAGTTATGATGCTACAATTCCTGGTCCAATTGGTTCAATTTTATCTCCAGGAAAAGATTTAAAAAAACATAGTTCATTACCTTTTGCATCTACACTTTGTGGTTCTTGTACAAACGTATGTCCTGTTAAAATTAATATTCACGAACAATTATATAAATGGAGACAAATAGTTGTAAAAGATGTAAAACAGCCTTTTGTTAAAAAAGTAGTATTAAAAATTACTGGTTGGTTAATGGCAAGACCAAAACTATTCAATTTACTAGGTAAATCGGGTAGATTTATATTGAAATATGCACCAAGGTTTGTAGTTTATTCAAAATTAAATGCTTGGGGAAATGCACGTGAACTTCCAAAAATCGAGAAGCAAAATTTTAATCAATGGTATAAAAATAGAAATAAAAATGGGTAGAGAAGCAATCTTAAATTCGATAAAAAAAAACAAACCAGAATTAGTTAATATTCCAAAGATAGATATACAATTATTTGATGAAGAAATTGATTTGGTGGAAACCTTCAAAAATAATGTTCAATTAGTTGGAGGTAGTATAGCTGAAATAAATCAAATAAATAATTTAGATTCTGAAATTAAAAAACTGTATCCCAATGCGAAAAATATTGTTACACATATACCTGAATCCAATCTTGGAACTATAGAAATTACAAATGAAACAACTCCACATTCACTAAAAAATGTCGATTTAACAATTATAAAAGGAGAGTTTGGAATTTCAGAAAATGGTGCAGTCTGGATCTCTGAAGATCAATTTCCAATTAGAGTCTTGCCTTTTATCACCAACGATTTAGTGATTCTTTTACAAAAAGAAAGTTTGTGTTTGCATATGTATAATGCATACAAGAAAATTTTTGATAGAAGAAGAACCTTTGGTTTATTTATTTCTGGTCCTTCAAAAACTGCTGATATTGAACAATGTTTGGTTATTGGTGCGCAAGGTGCTATGAATTTAACCGTTATACTTGTATAAAAAACAGTTAATTATTCAATAAATAATCTTCCTCCCTATTCACTAAACCTATAGAAAAAGCTGGTAAACAAACAGCTAAATACTCGCATTCTTTATCAAATGGATTTGAATATTTAATTTTAGCGCCTTTACTTATTTTTATAGATTGTCCGGCTTCTAAAACAATAATATCTCCATCAATATTTATTTGTTTTTTACCTTTGATAATATAGGTGTATTCATCAAATTTTGGAGTTTGAAATGGCTCACTCCAACCTGCTGGTGCAATCATATGTGCAATACTTAACTCTCCATTATCTGTAGTGTGACCAAAATGTTCTTCAATCAATTTTCCATCGGTTGTTGGAATCACAAATGGTGCTTTTTGTATCCTATATTTCTTCATAATTCAAATTTATAAATTATTTATTAAAACTACTAAACTAAAAATTCTTTAACACACAATTTCAAGAAAATATCATTTTAAAATCGTAAATTAGAATACTATTTCAACCCTATTCTTAAAATTAATTTTAAAAATAGTTAAAATGAAACTAACATTTTTAGGTGGTGCAGGTACAGTAACAGGTTCTAAAACTTTATTAGAAAGCAGTTACTCTAAAATATTAATAGATTGTGGTTTGTTCCAAGGATTGAAAGAATTACGCTTAAAAAACAGGGATCCTCTTCCAATAAATTTAGATGAATTAGATGCTGTATTTCTTACCCACGCTCATTTAGACCATTCTGGATACATTCCAATTTTGGTAAAAAATGGATATAAAGGTAAAATATACTGCACAAAAGCAACCAGAGACATAACCAAAATTATTTTATTAGATAGCGGTAAAATTCAAGAAGAAGATGCCCGAAGAGCTAATAAATATAATTACACAAAACACGATCCTGCAATACCATTGTATGATATTGAAGATGCAAAAGAAGCTATGACACGTTTCGAAACTTTTGAATTCAATGAATGGCATATATTTAATGATGCTATAAAATTTAAGTTTTTCAATAGTGGTCATATATTAGGAAGTGCATTTATTTTAATAAAGGTGAATGAAAAATTATTTCTTTTTTCTGGCGATATTGGCAGAAAAGAACCTATACTTCTTCCTCAATATGAATATATAGATCAAGCGGATTATGTAATTGTTGAATCAACATATGGAAATAGACTTCACAGACATATTTCAATTATTGATGCCTTACTTAGGTATATTAAACTTACGTATTCAAAAGGTGGCATTTTAGTAATTCCAACCTTTTCAGTTGAAAGAGCCCAAGAAATTATTTATTTGTTAAGTGTTTTAAAACGTCAAAATAAGTTGCCGAAAATTCCAATTTATCTGGATAGTCCTATGGGAGTAAATGCCACTGAAGTTTATTTTAAATATCATAATATTCATAAATTAACTCAAGAGGATATTAACAGTATGTTATCTACAGTTCATTTAATAAGCGATGTAAATGACTCAAAAACTATAGTTAATGATAAAAATCCTAAAATTGTATTAGCTGGAAGTGGCATGATTTCTGGTGGAAGAGTATTACATTATTTAGATAAATTAATCTTTGACGAGAAAAACAGTATTTTAATAGTAGGTTTTCAAGCTGAGGGAACCCGAGGAAGGTCTCTAATTTCAGGTGATACTGAATTAAAATTTTTTGGCAAATTTTATAAAATAAATGCTGAAGTATTTAAAATAAATGATTTTTCAGGTCACGCTGATCAAAGTGAATTGTTAGATTGGCTGCAACATTTTAAAACACCACCAATATTAACTTTTATCAATCATGGTGAACCTCATCAAAGTCAAGCACTCAAAATTAAAATTAGAACAGATTTAAAATGGAATTGTACGGTTGCTAAAATGAATAAAGAATACAATTTGGAAAATTAAAAAATACTTATTCCTTTTACAAAGAAAATAACCTTAGAATATTTAAAATTAGGCGTTAAATCAGTTCTGGGGGAAGTTTTTGGTCCAGGAGGAACAAATCATATCCGGTTTTCTTTTTCTTGTTCAACAGAGCACGTTAAATTGGCTGCTGGTTTATTAAAAGAACTCAAATAATATAGTGTGTACATTATAAAAATGAGGCTGTTTAAACGTTGAATTTTATTCACTTTTCAGCCTCATTTAAATTTAAACAGATTATAAATTACATTAATATTTGACTAGTATGCACCTTCGTTTTTACTTTTGAAATTACTTCTTCAATCACGCCATTTTCATTAATAACAAAGGTAACTCTATGAATTCCATCATATTCACGTCCCATAAACTTTTTAGGTCCCCAAACTCCAAATGCATTAATTACTGTTTTTTCTTCATCAGCTAATAACGGAAATGGTAATTCATTTTTATTAATAAAATTTTGTTGACGCTTTGCAGAATCTGCACTCACACCTAATACATCGTATCCTTTTGCTAAAAAAGATTGATAATTATCACGCAAATTACACGCTTCCATAGTACAACCAGGTGTGCTTGCTTTTGGATAAAAAAACAACACTAATTTTTTACCTTTATAATCCGAAAGTTTAATGCAATTTCCTTCTTGATCTAATGCTTCAAAATTTGGTGCTAAGTCTCCTATTTTTAATGTAGTCATTATTTTAAGTTTTAAGTTGTAAGTTATAAAAGGTGAAAGTTAAAAAGTTAAATCCATAAATGAAACAAATAGTCAATGAACCTTATTCAAAAGGATAAACTTTGTACTTTTAACTTCTCAATTTATTTAGAAACATGACAAAAAAAGAAAAAGTTCAATTTGTAATTGACACCCTTGAAAATATTTACCCTGAAACACTTATTCCATTAAATCATAAAGATCCATATACTCTTTTAATTGCTGTTTTACTATCTGCTCAAAGTACCGACAAAGGAGTTAATAAAATTACACCAATATTATTTGCAAAAGCTGATAACCCCTATGATATGGTAAAACTTTCGGTTGAAGAAATTAGAGAAATTATTAAACCAGCAGGTTTATCTCCAATGAAATCAAAAGGTATTTATGGATTGTCAAAAATATTAATTGAAAAACATGGAGGTAAAGTTCCTCAAAGTTTCAAATATTTAGAAGAATTACCATCTGTCGGGCATAAAACAGCAAGTGTAGTTATGAGTCAGGCATTTGGTGTGCCAGCGTTTCCTGTTGACACTCATATTCACAGATTAATGTATAGATGGAATTTGACCAATGGTAAAAATGTAACGCAAACAGAAAAAGATGCTAAACGTTTATTTCCTGAAGAATTATGGAATAAATTACACCTTCAAATTATTTATTATGGACGTGAATATTCTCCTGCTCGTGGTTGGAATATTGAGAATGATATTATTACTAAAACAATAGGACGAAAATCAGTGCTAAAATAAAAAAACCCACTTTCGGTTAAAAAGTGGGTTAAAAGAACATTAATTCAAATGTAATTCAATATAATCGTTTTTGTTGGTTTTAACTATTCGCATTTGTTTCGAATAGCTAAGCAAATATTGAATTATTTCTTTCCTAGGTTGCTCCATCATAGGAGTCTTTTGAGAGTAAAGTTTCATCATAAATATCTGATTTATAATACTTATAACGATAAAATTTCTCTTATATTATATTTATTTTTTAATTTACTAAAATAATTTGATGTTTTTCAATCAATTTTCTCAAATTTATTAAAGCATAACGCATTCTTCCCAGTGCTGTATTAATGCTTACGTTTGTATTTTCTGAAATTTCTTTAAAGCTCATATCTTTATACATGCGCATTAATAAAACTTCTTTTTGATCGTTAGGTAATTCTTCAATTAAATTACGAACATCACCTAAAATTTGCTCTTTAATTATTTGATTTTCAACAGATAACATTTCATCACTTAGTACATCAAAAATATCAAATTCATCCGTATTATTAAATTTAGGCAATCTTTTGTTACGTCTAAAATGGTCAATAACTAAGTTATGAGCGATACGCATAACCCAAGGTAAAAATTTACCTTCTTCATTATATTTTCCTCTTTTTAAAGTATTTATAACTTTAATAAAAGTATCTTGAAAAATGTCTTCTGCTATTTCTTTATCCTGAACTTTGGATATAACAAAACTAAAAATTCGTTGTTTATGACGTATAATAAGAGTCTCTAAAGATTTCTCATTTCCTTGAATATAATTGCTTACTAATACGCCATCAGTAGTGTGTTTACTTTCCATAACTTTAAATACATTAGGGTTTAAATGTAACTGTATTTTTAAAATTTTATAAAAAGTAATTGTGTTTTATAGGCGTATTTATGGGTTTAAGTGTTGTCAAATATGCGTCATTTTTATTAGAATTACAAATTTTATTCAAAGTATTAACATAAAATTTGTAATTCTAACTAATAGCTTCAATTTTATTTTTATATCTTTTTTACATGAACGCAATACATTAATTTTCATTTATTGTAGTTATCTTTGCAATTATTCACTTTTTTAATCAAAATGACTAAAAATATTGCAACATTAAATCCGAAAGAAAACATCCTTATAAAAGGTGCCAGACTTCATAATTTAAAAAATATTGATGTTGCTATTCCAAGAAACAAATTGGTAGTAATTACTGGGCTGTCAGGATCAGGAAAATCTAGCTTGGCTTTTGATACTTTGTTTGCAGAAGGACAACGCCGCTATGTTGAAAGCTTGTCTTCTTATGCACGTCAATTCTTAGGAAGATTAAACAAACCAAAGGTAGATTACATAAAAGGAATTGCACCTGCCATTGCTATTGAGCAAAAAGTAAATTCTACCAATCCGCGCTCTACTGTAGGTACTTCAACAGAAATTTATGATTATTTAAAATTATTATTCGCTAGAATTGGTATAACCTACTCTCCTATTTCTGGCGAAAAAGTAAAAAAACAAAATGTAACTGACGTATTAAATTTTATTAAAACTTTAAAAATTAACACTAAGTTACTGTTACTTTCACCTGTTCATATTCCTGATGAAAGAAGCGTTTTACAAACATTAAAAATTTTAGCACAACAAGGATATTCAAGAATAAAATATAAAGATGAAGTTCTTAGAATTGAAGACATTTCAACAGAAATTGAACACGATTTTTACTTGGTTATAGATCGGGTAATTGTAAAAGATGATGAAGATTTTTACAATCGTTTGGGTGACGCTATTCAAACTGCTTTTTTTGAAGGAAAAGGCGAATGTATTATTGAAGCTATAAAAACTGGTTTACAAACTACTTTTAACAATAAGTTTGAATTAGATGGCATTCAGTTTTTAGAACCAAACACTTATTTATTCAGTTTCAACAATCCGTATGGCGCTTGTCCAACGTGTGAAGGTTACGGAAATATTATTGGTATTGATGAAGATTTAGTGATTCCAAATACTTCATTATCAATTTATGAAGATGCTATTTTACCTTGGAAATCAGATTCATTTCAAGATTATAAAAACAATCTTATCAATAATGCTTATACCTTTGATATTCCAATTCACAAACCTTGGTTTCAACTTTCCGAAAAACAAAAGCAACTTATTTGGAATGGAAATAATACATTTGAAGGATTGCATTCCTTCTTTAAAAATTTAGAAGAAAAAAGTTATAAAATTCAATATAGAGTGATGCTTTCTCGCTATAGAGGTAAAACAAAATGTACAATCTGCAATGGTAAAAGATTGCGTGAAGAAGCCAACAATATTAAAATAACCAACAAAAATATTAGCGAATTGGTTGATTTGCCTTTAAATGAGTTAATTGACTTCTTTAAAAATTTAAAATTAACCGTTAACGACCAAAATATTGCGAAACGATTATTAATTGAAATTAATAACAGACTTCAATTTTTAAATAATGTCGGTTTAACATATCTTACGTTAAACAGAACTTCAAATACATTGTCAGGAGGTGAAAGTCAGCGAATTAACTTAGCAACTTCTTTAGGAAGCAGTCTGGTTGGGTCTATGTATATTTTAGATGAACCAAGTATTGGTTTACATCCAAAAGATACAGAACGCTTAATAAAAGTTTTGAAAGATTTACGAAATTTAGGAAATACCGTAATTGTAGTTGAGCACGATGAAGATATTATGAAAGCTGCTGATATGATTATTGATATTGGTCCTGAAGCAGGAACTTTTGGTGGTGAAATTGTTGCTGAAGGTACCTTTGAAGAAATTTTAAAATCAGATTCATTAACAGCTAAATACTTAAACAACGAGCTAACTATTGAAGTTCCTAAAAAACGTAGAAAATCTAAAAACATTATTGAAGTTATTGGTGCAAGAGAACATAATTTAAAGAATATAAATGTTTCATTTCCTTTAAATAGTTTAACTGTTGTAACAGGAGTTTCAGGAAGTGGAAAAAGCACCTTAGTTAGTAAAATATTGTATCCTGCAATTCAAAAACAACTAAGTGGTTTTGGTGAAAAAGTTGGACAATTTACCGAGCTCAAAGGAAATATTTCAACTATTGAACACATTGAATTCATCAATCAAAATCCTATTGGACGTTCAAGCAGATCAAATCCGGTAACTTATATAAAAGCATATGATGATATTAGAACATTATTTGCTTCAGAAAAATTATCTAAAATCAGAAATTACCAAGCAAAGCATTTTTCTTTTAATGTTGAAGGTGGTAGATGCGAAGTTTGCAAAGGAGATGGTGAAGTTACCATAGAAATGCAATTTATGG
The DNA here is from genome assembly GCF_937891065.1 of uncultured Lutibacter sp. Lineage (GTDB taxonomy): Bacteria > Bacteroidota > Bacteroidia > Flavobacteriales > Flavobacteriaceae > Lutibacter. Next base: position 15,471 of record NZ_CALAEQ010000251.1, read on the forward strand.
CCGATGTGCATTTGGAATGTGAAACTTGTAAAGGAAAACGATTTAAAAAAGAAGTGTTAGAAGTTAAATTTCATGGTAAGTCTATAAATGATATTTTGAATTCAACAATTGACGATGCTATTCTATTTTTTAATAACTATGAAGAAACTAAAATTGCAAAAAAACTACAACCATTGCAAGATGTTGGTTTGGGATATGTTACTTTAGGGCAATCATCTTCTACCCTTTCAGGTGGTGAAGCACAACGTATTAAATTAGCTTCATTTTTGGTAAAAGGAACTCGGCAAAGTAAATCGTTATTTATTTTTGATGAACCTACAACAGGCCTGCATTTTCACGATATTAAAAAATTATTAAAATCATTTAATGCATTAATTACAAACGGACATTCAATTATTGTAATTGAACATAATATTGAATTAATTAAATGTGCCGATTATATTATAGATTTAGGTAAAGAAGGTGGTAAATTAGGCGGTGAACTTATTTTTCAAGGAACACCAGAAGAACTCATAAAATGTTCTGAATCCCATACAGCACCTTATTTAGCTGAAAAACTAAAATAATTTTCAGAAGTTATTTCCTGATTTAGCTTTATTCTTTTATGGCATTTAATGCTTCCAATTTTCCTTTAGCTAATACAAAATTAGGAAATAATTTTATGGCACGTTCAAAACTTAGCTTTGCTTCAGCATTCTTTTTTAAATTCAATGCAATAATTCCTTCCACATAAGCAATTGCAGATTTTAAATTAACATTCTCATTGTAGTTTTTATTTACTTGAAAAGTAACTTCCACCTTACCATCATCAGGTAATTGATCTGCTTTTTTAATGCTACTATTTGCCGCTTCAAATTTATTTAAAGCCAATTGCAACCCCGCCAACTTATAAGCATGGTAATTATTATTAGTCTTAGTTAATAATGTCTCATACACTTCAACTGCTTTACCGTAAGCACCCAACGATTCTAAAGAAATAGCCTGCATTTCCAATAATTCTAAATTATTTGAATTATTTTTTAAAATATCATTCGTAACTAAAAAACAAGAAGAATAATTTCTTGCATTAAAATACAAATATGCCAAACTATCTTTATAAGTACTTTGTGGACCTTCAATATTTATAATAGCATACATACTTGCAGCCGCAACTGCATTATCACCATAAGCTAAAGCTTGTTTTAATTGTTGCTTTTCAATATCTAAAGTAGTTGCATTTTGAGCTATTGCAGCTGTTGTAATTATAAAAGTTAAAATATATAACAGATTTTTCATTATTTTTAATTTTGTTTTGAAGGCATAAAATTATGTAAATTATTTATCCCAAAAGCATAAAAATATCTTAAATAATAATAATAAATCAAATTTTTTATAAGGTTAAAT
>NZ_CALAEQ010000252.1 GCF_937891065.1 uncultured Lutibacter sp.
CAGGATGTAATGAAATTCATGTTGTTGAAGCAGGAGATATAGTTTTCGTAGATCATCCAAAATATTATGACAAAGCTTTAGAATCAAAAGCAACTGTAATATTAATTAATAAAAAAGTTGAATGTCCTGTTGGAAAAGCGTTGCTAATATCCAATGACCCATTTACAGATTTTAATAAATTAACAAAACATTTTAATCCTTTTAAAGCTTCAAATTCTTCAGTTTCATCAACAGCCATTATTGGAAAAAATACGATCATACAACCAAATGTTTTTATTGGAAATAATGTTGTAATAGGTGAGAATTGTGTTTTTCATCCAGGCGTAGTTATTTACGATAACTGCATTATTGGAAATAATGTGACTATTCATGCAGGAAGTATTTTAGGTGCTGATGCTTTTTATTATAAAAAGCGTGTAGAGGGATTTGATAAATTAATATCAGGTGGAAGTGTAATTATCGAAGATAATGTAGATATTGGAGCTCTTTGTACCATAGATAGAGGTGTTTCAGGAAATACAACTATAAAAAAAGGAACAAAAATAGATAATCAAGTACAAATTGGTCATGATACTATAGTTGGTGAAAAATGTTTAATTGCTTCACAAACAGGAGTTGCAGGCTGTGTTATTATTGAAGATGAAGTAACACTATGGGGCCAAGTAGGAACAAATAGTGGTATTACCATTGGAAAAAAGGCTGTAATTTTAGGTCAAACAGGTGTTACAAAATCAGTGGCTGGTGGGAAAACTTATTTTGGGACTCCTATTGATGAATCAAGAAAAAAGCTAAAAGAAATGGCTCAAATAAAACAATTAATTAAAAAGTAAAAAATTTACTTTTTTTATAATCAGAACTTAGAAAAAAATTACTTTTGTAAGTATTAAATATAATCAATATAAAAACAAACTTCAATGAGCGTTTTAGTTAATAAAAATTCAAAAATAATTGTACAAGGTTTCACAGGTGGAGAAGGTACTTTTCATGCAACTCAAATGATTGAATACGGTACTAATGTTGTAGGAGGTGTAACTCCAGGTAAAGGAGGGCAAAAGCACTTAGATAGACCTGTTTTTAATACTGTACAAGATGCCGTTGAGCAAGTAGGAGCAGATACTTCAATAATTTTTGTACCACCAGCATTTGCTGCTGATGCAATTATGGAAGCTGCTGCAGCAGGAATAAAAGTAATTATTTGTATTACTGAAGGAATTCCAGTTGCTGATATGGTAAAAGTTAAAGCTTATATTGATAATAAAGATTGCAGATTAATTGGACCAAACTGCCCAGGAGTAATTACAGCTGAAGAAGCTAAAGTTGGTATTATGCCAGGTTTTATTTTCAAAAAAGGGAGAGTTGGAGTTGTTTCTAAATCAGGAACTTTAACGTATGAAGCTGCTGATCAGGTTGTTAAAAAAGGATATGGAATTACAACAGCAATCGGTATTGGTGGAGATCCAATTATTGGAACAACTACTAAAGAAGCTGTTGAATTGTTGATGAATGATGATGAAACTGATCTTATTGTAATGATTGGTGAAATTGGTGGTCAACTAGAAGCAGAAGCTGCACGTTGGGTAAGAGCTACCGGAAATAAAAAACCAGTAGTTGGTTTTATTGCTGGTCAAACTGCTCCAAAAGGTAGAACAATGGGTCACGCAGGTGCTATTGTTGGAGGTGCTGATGATACTGCACAAGCTAAAATGGCAATATTAAGAGAAAATGGAATTCATGTAGTAGATTCTCCAGCAAAAATTGGAGAAAAAGTTGCTGAAATATTAGGATAAAAATTATTTCTAACAATATTTAAAAGCTTCCTTTATGGAGGCTTTTTTTATACAAATGTGTATATTTGATTTATTGAAAATTTAAAAATGTACGTAAAAATTAAAATATGAAACTTTTAGAAAATAAAACAGCATTAATTACAGGTGCAACAAGAGGAATTGGAAAAGGAATTGCAGTAACATTTGCAAAACAAGGTGCCAATGTAGCTTTCACATACAGTTCGTCTATAGAAGCGGCTCAAGAGCTTGAAAAAGAGTTGGAATCATTTGGTGTTAAAGCAAAAGGTTACCAATCTAATGCAGCAAATTTTGATGCGGCTCAGGAATTAGCGGCAGATGTTTTAAAAGAATTTGGAACTATTGATGTATTAATAAACAATGCAGGAATTACTAAAGATAATTTGTTGATGCGTATTTCAGAAGCAGATTTTGATAGTGTAATTGAAGTGAATTTAAAATCGGTTTTTAATTTAAC
>NZ_CALAEQ010000253.1 GCF_937891065.1 uncultured Lutibacter sp.
TGTAAGTCAATCAATAACAAGATTGTAACATCGCGCAGCGTGTTACCCTCTTGCTTTCCCACATTAGTTTACATTAATAGTTTTCATAGAAACTTTTTATTAGACTAGATAACTATTAATATTAACCATTTTTTCTTCAGGGAAAACTCTCTAATATTGGATTATTTAAACTAATTAAAAAAAATACTTTTTAAGGTATAAAAAGAGATCTTAAATTTGTAAACTTTGAGCTTTTGAATTATTAAAATTGACTCAAACAAGCTCCCTTCGGATTATGAGCTCAAAGGTCTCTTTTTTTGAAACCATTTTACTGGGCTACCGCTGTGCTAATTTTTAAAATTGTATGCAAAAACGTATGAAGTTTTAGCTTTGGATTATTAAATATTTTCTCAAATATATTAAAATGACATGTAAATAAAGGTCATTGTTATCCAAAATCTATAATTCTTCAAGCAGTATACTTCAAACCCCAATTTACACTAAGTTATAGTGGTATTAAAGAAATAATGAAGATGAAAGGAGTTTAAGTTGACCATGCCACAATTCAACGTTAGGTTTATAAGTTTAGCCCATTTATTGAGTATCAATTAAAGAAGCGAAAATTAAAAGTAGGAACGAGTTGGGAAATGAATGAAACTTAAATCAAAGTAAAAAGTAAATGGTGTTATTTATATAGAGTAGTTGATAAGCAAGGTAGTACAGTTGATTTTCTATTAACCAAATGAGTACAAAGAATGAGTACTAAATCTTTTTGCTTCATTGGTAGCATAATTTGATTAATTAATCATGTATGAATTTTACCGATTTTATGGTGTTATCTGTGTAAACTTTCATAATATATATACCCTTTGATAAGGATCTTAATTCCAGATTTACATCAAAAGAATTAAATGTATCATCAATTAACTCTTGCCCTATTAAATTAAATATTTTCACTTGTTTAATCTGTTCTCGAGCTGTAATGTTTAAGAAGTCTTTAGCTGGATTTGGATACATTTTAAACCCTTTTATAATATTGTCTTCTATACTTAATGAAATATCTGTTGCAGCAGTCCATCTACTAAAACCGTCAATTCCGTTAAGTAAAATGCTATTATTACCTGTATCTAATATCCCTCCAACATTAGACCAGCTAGTTCCACCATCAATAGATTTAAAGATGTTTAGATTGGCTTCAGTTAAACCATTAAGTTCGCTATCATCATAATTAAAAATAAAGTTCGCGTTTAAACCTGTGTTTGTGGTAGGTGTTATATCAAAATAGCGTTGAATACTACTATTAGCATTACCTGTTTGAATTGTATGCCCACGTGTTATTATGGTGCTCCCCATATTAGAAGCTGTTGTGATTGTAGCTCCAAGTCCACCCACGTTTTCGGCTGTAATGTTTAATAAATTTCTTGTTGTAGTAATTGTGCCTATAGTTCCGCTAATTAATCCATTATCTTCATATAATGTCGCAGTACTTCCTAAGGTAATAGTTTGTCCATTTAAATCCAAATTATCATTTATAAACAGACTTTCATTTACGGTAAAGCCAGAGTTTAAAGTTAATCCTGCGCCGCTACCTATAAAAAGATTATTTGCTGTAGGTGTGCCAGATAAGACAGGAGATAATCCGCTATAATTGTATATCCCAATATTATCTGTTGAAACCGGGATTCCATTACTCCAGTTTTCATTTGTTGACCAATCTGAAGAATTTGTATTTAGCCAGGTGTTAAAAGCTGAAGAGGATTCCTGCTCATCATTATCAAAGTTTCCAGGAATACCATCATTTCCATTTTCTGAATAATCTACTATTGTATTGTCATCATCAAGGTTATAATACCCAACCAGGTTGGTTTCGTTTCCAATTAAGGTTCTACACATATTTTCACGAATTTCTGATTCAGTTCGAACATCGCTCCAAATGCGTACTTCATCAATTATACCGTTTGACCAGCTTCTTGTGGAATTCTGTGAAGAACCAATAGAAGAATTTCCAACTGCTGCAATAGGGTCTGTTTGACCACTATCTGAATATACATTCTCACCATCCAGATATACAGTAGGGTCACCATTGGCATCTATTGTTAATACCACGTGATGCCATTCTGTTCCTAAATAAACTCCTGTTAGTATCCATCTTTTTATGTCATATAATATTATGAGTTGATTTCCTTTATTACCCCACTCAGTATTTCCCATTCCTATTCCATAGCCTGTATTATGATTTCCAATATGAATAAAGCCTCCACCTTCACTAGAGGTAATCGGTTTTACCCAACATTCAAAAGTAACAGATGCGGTTCCCAAACCAAAAATGGAAGGTATAGATACATAATCATCGAAATTAAAATGCAAGGCATTTTTAGGCCCAAAAAAGGCAGCAGAAGTTGCCCATTCAGTACCTGCCATATTGGTTAATGTTCCTGTATTAGAATTTGTGCTGTTATCTGCAAGTGATGTTCCTGAAGTGGCATTTGAATTGTAATAAGCCTCTAAACCGGTTTCAGTACCAACTAACTCCTGATACATATTGCCACGTATCTCAGTTTGAGTACGTACGTTATTCCAAACACGAACTTCGTCTATTTTTCCATTAAAAAAATATTGTGCTATGCCTTCTGTATTTCCTGCACCAATACGTAAAGGGTTAACTGTAGAAGGTGTGTAAGTAGAACCTCCATCATAAGTTCCTGTAGCTTTAAGAATACCATTTATATAAATTTGTTTTGTGCTAACAGTCCCGACTCTGATAAACGTACAAGCGACATGAGTCCATTCGGTTGTAACAGTATAACCAGAATTAAGTTGATCATAACCGGTTGTCCCATTTCCTGTCCAAAACGCTAAAGAATTATCTGCCAACACATAAATCATGTATCCTCCAGTATAAACCCCCGCGCCCATTCTTGAGGTCATAATTGATTGGTCAGTTCCAAGTACATCAACTTTAAACCAAGCTTCAATGGTAAAACTGGCAGGATTAATAGCTAAATTATAGGGAACTTCAACATAATCTTCAGTACCATCAAAATCGAGTGCATTATTTTGTGCGTTAGTAAATAAAGGAATTAATAATAAAGCTAAGGTTAGTTTGAGTAGTAATCTTTTCATAACTACAAATATTTGATAATTAACAATGGGAATAAGAATTAAATGTATTGTAACCAATTGATTTTAACTATGATATTTGTCATATTAAACTAATAAAACGTAAAAAAAGAAACACAAAAT
>NZ_CALAEQ010000254.1 GCF_937891065.1 uncultured Lutibacter sp.
ATAGATAACATTTGAAATGTTGGTTCAGTGCTACTCAATGCTTTTTGCTGACAATGACCGTGAATTTTTAAAGTTTGTACTTTTTTTGTAAAACTATCAACTGAAATATTCTTTTTCTCAAATTCTTGCTTCATAAATTCTTCAATAGTAAAAGTGTTTTCAGAAATTTCTTTTGCAGCATCTTTATCATCTGCTAACCTTAAATATTCATCTCTAAAAGTTAAAATTGCAGAAGGTTCTATACCAACTAAAGGTTTTTTTGGTGAAATAATATTTTTGAAATAGTTTACATTAAAATCTGCCTTTTCTTTGGCTTTGTCTAAAATACCTTTTGAAATAAAGCTTCTTCCACTTTCTTCATGTTGTGTAATGTTTACTTTGTAACCTAATTTCATCAATAATTCAATGGTGTCAATACCAATGTTTGCATCATAATAATTAGTAAACTCATCAACAAATAGAAACAATTCACCATTTTTAAAAGGCTGATTTAAGAGTCTTTTTTTGTTTTTTCTATACCAGCTATATACCGTTTTTTTAGCTAATTTAGGAATGCTTCTTTGGGTTGCAATTCCCATCAATTTTTTAGTGAGTTTTGTGTTTAACACTAAATTTGTAAAAGTAGGAGTAAGGCTACCTAATTTATTCCACATTACATTATTCGCGAACATTTTAGTCCTAAACGGAATGCCATTTTCTTTATAATATTGATGTAGAAATTCAGCTTTTAAGGCCGCAACATCTACATTACTTGGGCATTCACTTGCACAGGCTTTACAACTTAAACAAAGGTCAAATACATCGTATAATTCTTTGTGATTAAATTTATTTTGTTTTTCTGAATTTGTTAAAAATTCACGTAATGCATTTGCTCTGGCACGTGTTGTGTCTTTTTCATTTCGAGTAGCTCTATAACTAGGACACATAGTTCCTCCGGCTTCAGGAAGTTTTCTACAATCTCCTGAGCCATTACATTTTTCGGCAGCTCTTAGAATGCCTAAACTATCAGAAAAATCTTGGATAGTTTCAATCTCTGGTTCAACTCTTTCAACTTCATAACGAAGGTTTTCATCCATAGGAAATGAATCAATAATTTTACCTTTGTTAAAGATATTCTTAGGATCAAAAGTTTGTTTTATTCGTTTTAAAAGCTCGTAATTTTTTTCTCCAATCATTTTTGAAATAAACTCGGCTCTTACAATTCCATCACCGTGTTCACCACTAAATGAACCGCCATACGATTTTACTAAATCAGATGTTCTTGTCGTTATTTCTCTAAATAAAATAACATCTTCTTTTTTCTTTAAATTTAGAATAGGACGTAAATGCAGCTCACCAGCACCAGCGTGTGCATAATACACAGCATCTTGGTTGTATTCTTCCATTATTTTTGTAAAATCTGAAATGTAGTTTGGTAAATCTTTCACTTCAACAGCCGTATCTTCTATACAAGGAACAGATTTTTGATCACCAACAATATTTCCTAACAAACCTAAACCAGCTTTACGTAAGTTTACCGCTTTATTGATGTCACTATTTATTAATTTAGGGAATGCATAACCTAAATTACTTTCTTTTAAATCATTTATTAAATTATCAGCTAATTTGTTAGTCTCTTCATCTGAATTAGTGCAAATTTCAAGCATTAATATAGCTTTGGGGTCGCCTTCAACAAAAAACCTGTTTTTTAATTGCTCTCTGTTATTTTTAGTACAATCTAAAATGGTTTTATCCATTAATTCACATGTATATAAATTGTGCTTCATTGCAATTAAAACAGCATCCATACTTTCTTTAATGCTGTTAAAATGTGCAGCCACCATACAATTTTTTGAAGGTGGTAACACATCTAATTTCAAGGTTATCTCAGTGGTAAAAGCTAAAGTACCTTCACTTCCTGTTAATAAAGTTGATAAATTTATATTTGGGTTTGTTCCTCCAAAACCTTCATAACTCAATAATTCATCAATAGCATATCCATTATTTCTTCGATGGATATTTTTTTTAGGAAATTCTTTTGTTATTTCTTGCTGATTTTCAGTATTGGAAAGTTCATTGAAAATAGTTTGATAAATTTTATTTTCTAATGAATTACCTTGTTTTTTTAGTTTAAAATCTGAAGTGCTAATTTCATTAAAATTGGCTTCTGAACCATCGCTTAAAATTGTTTTTAACTCAATTACTTTATCACGTGTAACACCATACTTGATTGAAGTTGTGCCAGATGAGTTGTTTCCAACCATTCCGCCAAGCATACATCTATTACTAGTTGAAGTGTTTGGGCTAAAAAATAAATTATATGGTTTTAAATAGTCATTTAATTCATCTCTAATAATACCTGGCTGAATAGTAACCGTTTTTTTATATTCATCAAAAGCTAAAATTTTGGTGAAATGTTTTGATATATCTACAACTAAACCATTGCCTACACATTGCCCTGCTAATGAAGTTCCTGCAGCTCTTGGAATTAAAGTAATATTATTTTCAGTTGCAAATTGAATTAGTACTTTTAAATCTTGATTGCTTTTTGGATATGCAACACCAAGTGGAATTTTTCTATATACGGATGCATCAGTTGCGTAAATACTTTTATGTAAATTATCAAAAAATAATTCTCCTGACAATAAATGGGATAATTTGTTTAAGTCTAAGTCTAAGTTTTTTGAAGACATTTTGATTCTTTATTTTTAAAATTAAAACT
>NZ_CALAEQ010000255.1 GCF_937891065.1 uncultured Lutibacter sp.
AAATATATTGGGGATGAAGAGCCACCAATACATGATTTCTTTTTAGAATCTGTAGATGGTGAGGATTTTACTGATCAGGTTTTAATGTCAGATAATGTATTATTAGTTGTAGCTTATGATATAAGTAAAAGTGATGTAGAAGGATTTTCAAAAATTAAAATTATTACTGATGAAGCTTTAAAAAATGGATATTCAGTTTATTTGTTATCATCTTCTATGAATGAAGAATATGAAGTTATAAAGAACGAATTCAACCTTAATTTTGATTTATTATTTTGTGATGGAACTACTTTAAAAACAATTATTAGAGCAAATCCTGGGATATTGACACTTCAAAACGGAACTGTAATTGGTAAGTGGAGTTGGGTAGATGCTGAAGCTATTAAATTTTAAAAATTAGAAACTTTAAAAATGAAACACGCTTTATTAGTATTTGTTGGTGGTGGTTTTGGAAGTGTTGCGAGGTATTTTGTATCAAAATGGTTTAATAACCTCGAAAATGCTATTCCTTACGGAACCCTGTTATCAAATGTACTTGGAAGTTTGTTAATTGGAATGATTTTGGGTTATTTGGGTAAAACAGGGAATATGTCGCAAAGTCAGTCATTAGTACTTGCTACTGGTTTTTGTGGTGGTTTTACCACTTTTTCAGCGTTTGCATATGAAAATCATTTATTAATTAAAAATGGTGATTACTTTAGCTTTCTACCATATACACTGTCTTCTTTAGTTCTTGGCTTTTTAGCTGTTTTTTTAGGACTATATATTTCGAAATTTCTTTAATAAGAAATAGACTTAGTACTTTACTAAGTATGTAATTACTTACTTTTTATTATCAAAACAAATAATAATTATTTATATACCCCTAAAATTTAGGGGTGTAAAACTCATTTTTTCTTCATTTTTTGAATTTTACCCTTGTGAATCTGTGGGTGATTCATAAAATAATACAATTATAATTACATACCCCATAATAAAATAGGGTAAAATTACAAAAAAGCATAAAAATTAAACAATGACCCATAAAAAATTAGGGGGTAAAAAAATATATTTTTAATTTTGACTCGAAATCAATCAAAAAAATAATTTTTATTATGAAGAAAATCGAAGCAATTATTCGAAAATCAAAATTTGACGAAGTAAAAGATGCTTTGCATCAAATTGAAGTCAATTTTTTTAGTTACTGGGATGTAACAGGAGTTGGACATGAAAAACAAGGACATGTTTATCGAGGTGTAAGCTATAGTACTTCAGATATTCAGCGAAGATTTTTGTCAATCATAGTTTCTGATCCATTTTTAGAAATAACGGTTGATGCTTTGATAAAATCCGCTTATACAGGAGTTGTTGGAGATGGAAAAATATTTGTATCTGATATTATAGAGTCTTATAGAATAAGAACAGGAGAGAAAGGTAGTGATGCACTTAAATAAAAACAATAAAAAAATTAAACTAATTAAAAATATATATTATGGATGCTAACGCTGTATTGGATTTAATGTGGATTGTAATCTGCGGAATTTTAGTATTTTTTATGCAAGCTGGATTTACGCTTGTTGAAACTGGATTTACCAGATCAAAAAATGCTGGAAATATAATAATGAAAAATATCATGGACCTTTGTATTGGGAGTCTTGGTTTTTGGGCCATAGGTTATACAGTAATGTATGGGGAAACTATTGGTTCTTTAATAGGAACTCCAACTTTATTCTTTGATGATGCTGAAAATATGCATAATTTATTCTTTCAGACTGTATTTGCTGCAACTGCCGCTACAATTGTGTCAGGAGCTGTTGCAGGTAGAACAAAATTTTCTACATATATTATCTTTTCTTTTGTGATGACAGTTATAATTTATCCAATATCTGGTCACTGGGTTTGGCAAGGTAGTGGTTGGTTAACTAACCTTGGATTTATAGACTTTGCGGGTTCAACAGTAGTTCATTCTGTTGGTGGATGGGCTGCCTTAGTAGGTGCAATTTTAATAGGTCCTAGAATAGGAAAATATACCAATGGAAAATCAAACGCTATTCCAGGGCATAATTTACTTATTGGATCGTTGGGGGTTTTCATATTGTGGCTTGGTTGGTTTGGATTTAACGCGGGCTCTCAATTAGCAATATCGGGTGATAATGCAAATGCTGTTGCAGGAATTATTATTACTACAAACCTTGCAGCTGCAGCTGCAGCAATTACAGCAATGATTGTTACTTGGATAAGCTATGGGAAACCAGATATTTCCATGACCCTGAATGGTGCTTTAGCAGGATTAGTCGCAATTACTGCAGGTTGCGCAGCAGTTAGCCCATTAGGTGCATTTATAATTGGAATTATAGCAGGTGTTGTTGTGGTATTTTCTATTGATTTTATTGATAAAAAGTTAAAAATTGATGATCCTGTTGGGGCTATTTCAGTACATGGTGTAACAGGTGCATTAGGAACATTATTGGTTGGTGTATTTGCTACAGATGGCGGATTATTATATGGTGGAGGATTTCATCAATTAGGGGTGCAAGCTATTGGTGTATTTTCAATTGCAGCTTGGGCAATAGGAACTTCATTTATAGTACTATTTGTTTTGAAGAAAACTATTGGGTTAAGAGTGTCTAAAGTTGAAGAAGAAGATGGGTTAGACATGCATGAACATGATATGAGTATTTATAATAATTAAAATATATAAAATAAACAGCTAAATATAATTAAAAATTAACCTTAATATTTGGAGCAATGAAAGCAATTAAAAGAGCGGCATTATTATTTATATTAAAGAGCTTAATTGAATTAAGAGATGGGAAAGAAAAAGAAGGTAATAGTTTGAATATTGACATTCATGGTATGGATGATTATTTTTATTACCGTTCAAACCGACATTAATTAACTAAAAATAAAAAAAATGAAAACAATTAAAAAAACAGTATTAATATTGATAACGATTTTGTCAATTAGTACAATAAAAGCTCAAGAAGATGAAATATCAAATGCTTCATTTGATATTGGAGTAGATTTTGCAAGTAGATATGTATGGAGAGGGCTGGAATTCTCTGATTCTCCTGCTGTACAGCCTTATGCTGAATATACTTCAGGAAATTTCACTTTAGGGGCTTGGGCTTCTTATGAGACAGGTGGGCAAGTTGTTGGCCAAGAATTTGATTTTTATGCAGGTTACTCTTTTGGGGCTGTATCATTTGGATTTACGGATTATGCATTTCCAGTAGATGGGATATCAGATGGGTATTTTCAAATGAAAAATCACGTAGGTGAAGCAACTATTAGTTTTGATGGGGTAGAAAAATTTCCATTATCAATAATGTTAGGTGTTAACGTTTATAATGATGATGCTAATTCAGTATATACAGAAGTGGGTTATCCATTCACAATTGGAGAAACAGAGTTAAGTGCATTTGTTGGTGCAGGAAATGAAATTTACTCAATTGATGGTGAGTTTGCAGTTACTAATTTTGGGTTGTCTGCTTCAAAAGATATTAAAATGACAGATGCATTTAGCTTAGGTGTTTCTGCATCAGCAATATTCAATCCAGATACTGAAGATGCATATTTGGTATTCGTAATTTCACTTTAAAAAAAAACTTAAAATAAGTATTGATTAATTAAGTTAAGTTTTAGCCCATTCAGAAATTTTTTGAATGGGTTTTTTTTTAATGATGTTTTCCATAAGCTTTTACACCTGCCAAAATTTCAATAGGAATAGTATTCTCTGAAGGTGGGATAGGGCAAGAATATTTACCATTATAGGCACAATATGGATTGTAAGCTTTATTAAAATCTATAACTATTGTTTTGCTATCTTCTGACGGAATTTTTAAATCGAGAAATCTACCGCCTCCGTAACTTGTTGTACCATTTGAAGCATCATTAAAGGGTAAAAATAAATAATCTTCATATTCAATATCTGTTAACAAACTCTGACTTTGATAAAGGCTTAATTCAATTTTTTTTCCATTTAATGAAAAACGTGCAATACCATATTTTCGATACAAAGGAAGCCTTTCGGTGGTAGTGGGCATTTCAAAAATTGGAGTATTTGGGGTTAATTCAAAAGTTGCTTCAACCCTATATTTTTTATCAATTTCAAAGAATTCTAATGCTTTAAAAGTCTTTAAATCTTCTTCAGTTAGTGGCGATTCTTCAGCATCGGCATATTGTAAGTTTAATTCATATTGAACTAATTTAATTTCATCTTCATAAGACATTTTATTAGTTGTACAAGAGATTGAAATTGAAACTATTAGTAAAGCAAAAAATAAATTTTTCATTAGGGTATATTTTGAGGCTTAAAAATACTAAATATTATTCGTTTGATAAAAAAACATTGTTAATTGAATAAATTTTGTAGATTTGGCAAATAAATCAGATAATTTTATGAATAATTGCAAACAATATAATACCGTAATTAAGTGGTTTTTAAAAAACTACCGGGATGTATATATGTTATAGTTATTCAATAATAAATAATTTCAATTCATATTTAACCCGGCTATAAGCTGGGTTTTTTAATTTTATAGTATGGTAAAAAGAGCGGTAAATAGTTACCAAGATTCATTTAGAGGGCTATCAAAAGAAGTTTGGTGGTTAGCTTTAATTACATTTATAAATAGGGCTGGTACAATGGTATTGCCTTTCTTGTCATTGTATTTAACCGAAGATTTAAATTTATCTTTAGCTCAAGTAGGTTGGGTTATGACAAGTTTTGGAGTTGGATCATTATTAGGTTCATGGTTAGGAGGGAAGTTAACAGATAAAATTGGTTTTTATCAAGTGATGTTTTGGAGTTTGTTGTTAACAGGGTTTCTATTTATAGGTTTGCAATATGTATCTACATTTTACGGTTTTGCAATTGGTATATTTTTAACAATGACTGTTGCTGATACGTTTAGACCGGCAATGTTTGTATCGTTAAAAGCGTATAGCAAGCCTGAAAACCAAACAAGATCATTAACTTTAATTCGTTTAGCAATAAACTTAGGTTTTTCGTTTGGGCCTTTTTTAGGTGGAATTATTATTACAACCCTAAGTTATTCAAGTCTTTTTTGGATTGATGGAATTACTTGTATTGCAGCTATATTATTAATGAGAATTGTATTGAAAGAAAAGAAATTTCATACTAAAAAAATAGAAGACTCAATAGAAAGCATTGTAACATCCATTTATAAAGATAAAGCATATTGGATCTTTTTAGGAGTGGTTTTTTTAATGGGCTTTGTATTTTTGCAATTATTTACAACAATGCCGCTGTATTATAAAGCGGTACATAAATTAACCGAAGTAGAAATTGGATTGCTAATGGCATTAAACGGATTTGTAATTTTTCTGTTTGAAATGCCTATAATTCATTATATAGAAAAAAAACTATTTAATAAACTAAGAATAATAACTTGGAGCTTGGTGTTATTTGCGTTAAGTTTTTTAATATTAAACACTTCTAGTTGGATTGGAATTTTAATAATAGGTATGATATTGATAACTTTTGGTGAATTGTTGGCTTTTCCGTTTACAAATAATTTTGCGATGAGTAGAGCTCC
>NZ_CALAEQ010000256.1 GCF_937891065.1 uncultured Lutibacter sp.
ATTCTTTTGCTTGTAAATTCTGGAATTACATCATCTATACCTTTAAAAACAATTTGTTGCCATTTTTTTTGATTGTCGTAATAGGTTGGTAAAACTTCATTTTCTAAAATATCAAATAAGTTTGAGCAATCTTCTTCATCTTGTTCCCAAACTGGTCGATTGTGATCTAACTCAGGTAATACGAAACAGTTCTCTCCATTTTTTTGAAATTCTGGAATCCAACCATCATTAATTGAGAGGTTTACAGAACCATTAAAAGCTGCTGTCATACCGCTAGTTCCTGATGCTTCTCGCGTAATTCTTGGAGTGTTTAACCATATATCAGATCCATACTTCAATTTTTTTGATAAATCAATTTCATAACCAACTAGCACTGCTAAATTTTTAGAATTTTTAGAGTAATTAACTAAATGATTAAAAATATCAATAGCATAGTAATCTTTTGGATATGGTTTACCTGCCCAAATAATTTGAACTGGATATTTTTCATTAGAAAGTAATTTTTCAAATCGTTCTAAATCATATAAAAACATATCAGCTCTTTTATAACCTGCAAAACGTCTTGCCCATACAATTGTAATTACATTTGGATCAAATATTTTTTCTGTTTGATCTAAAACGATATCAAAAAGTTCAGATTTAAGTTCAGATTTTCTTTCCTTAAAAGCTTTAGCACTTTTCTTTTGCCAAGCTTTTTTTATTTCAATATCCTGCCAAAAATTTTGATTTTGTGCATTTGTGATAGGAATTATTTTAGAAATTCCATCAAAACCTTTCCACATATCATTTGAAACTACAGCATGTAATTTAGATACTGCATTAGATCTGTTAGCCATACGAAGTGCAGAAACAGTATAATTAATCATACCATTATTTACCATTTCTTTTCTTAATTCTTCTTCAGAAAGTGTTCTTCCAAAGAAACCGCAACGATTTAAGTGACGCGCATCTCTTTCTTCATTTCCTGCTTTTTCTGGAGTATGCGTGGTAAATGCAAATTGTTCTTTTTTAATTCCCTGATCTCTTAAATAGTAAAATGCAGGCAATGCATGACCTTCATTTAAATGATATTTATCGGCACCGCCTAAAGCTTCTACAACTTTTGCACCACCAATACCTAAAATTATACTTTGTGAAACTCGCGTTAATTCATTGGAATCATATAAATGATTGGTTATTGTTCTTGATAAATGATCGTTCCCCTCAACATCGGTACTTAATAGATACATTGGTACACAACCAAATATTTCAGGTTTTAAAATATAAGCTCTTACTTTTACTCCAGGATTGTCATGTAATGGAACTTCTACCTCAATACCTGTATCTTCTATGAAATTATATGTTTTTTCAATAAAGTCAGCTCTTAATGTTTGGTCTTCATTTCTAGCTTGATCGTAATAGCCATATTTCCATAGCATTCCAATACCAATCATATTTTGTTTTGACTCAAAAGCGGATCTCATATGTGAACCAGCCAAAAAACCTAAACCTCCAGAGTAAATTTTTAAAGCTTGATGAATTCCAAATTCCATACTAAAATAAGCAACCTTTTTATTATATTCCTTTGCTATTTTATATGGGTGATGCCATTTACTATATTCGCTCATTTTTTTAAATTTTACATAAGCTACAAATATAAAAATTACTCAGAACTAAAAGTGTTAGTAATTAACCAATTTATGTTTAAAAATGATAAAATTTCGGATAGATTTAATTAGCTAAATGGATTTGTTTCAATGTTTTATATTAACTTAATAAAAATCATAAACCTGTATCTTTTTGGTTTTAAATGAAGTGAATTATTAAAAATAGGAAGCTAATAAATACCAATTTTAACAGCTTATTTTATATTATTTTTTTAAAAAGCGAATTTTAGATTTTTACATTTGAAACAGAGACTAAATTGGTTATTTTTATTCTTACTGTATAGCTAATTAAGAAATATTACCATAATTAAAAGGATACAATCATACGTCAGAAATAGCCAAATATGTTTAATTTACACAGAGTATGAAAAGTGTAAAATGAGCTAAAAAATTCATATAGGTTATTTTAAATATAAAATATATGTAATGTCTCTTTTAACCTATTTTTTTTGGAGTTTTCATATTTTCATCCATTTCTTTTTTTAAATCAGTGGCAAGTATATAAATAGCTAATTTACTTCTTAAAAAGTATAAGATAACAACAACAATAACAGCAATTGGTACGCTGTAAATAAAATCTACTTCATCTACAAAGTCTTCACTATCATTAATAACTGAAATTAATTGAAATAAATAAACAGATATTGGAATTGTGATAGCGTGTACCCACCAGTGTTTGTTTGTTAAAAACCATATTGTTAAAAGAGCTAGTGGAACAAACTTTGATAATAGAAAATAAATATAAGTTTGAACTTTGTCATAGTAACCACCTTTAATGGTGCCTAATAGAGTTTCGTATGTTTCAATATCTCTAGGGATATTTTGGTGAATATACAATAAATAGGGTATAAATATTATTAATAAAATAATAAAACTACCTGTCCATAATGAGGTTTTTTTCTTGCTTTTCATGGGGTTAATTTATTCTAAGGTTATTCAAATATACTTTAATTATTTTAATTAATTTTATTAAATACAAAAACCACAATAATTTATTTTATTGTGGTATCAATGCTTTAAGCTAAAAAAATAGATGTTATTTATCCGTTTCTAGGTAAAATAATATCGCTTTTTTTAAGAGCTGTATTGTCTGTAGAAGTGTAGCTTAAAACTGCAACTGCTACAAAAGCAGATACCATAAGCAATCCGAAAATTAATTTTAATTTTTTCATTTTTAGTAAGAATTAAATGATTAGTAAGAACATCGAATTTACATTTAATCTTACAAATAGGCAAATAAAATCCCTCTTTATTTTTAAAAAATTTTAAAAATAAGGGTTTCGAAAAGCTATTTTTTCTTGTTTTTATAGGGGTAAGCCATTAAAAACAAGATTTAAAATACTTTTTATTTTAGTATATAAAACTTCTATTTTGGAGATTTTAAAAGCAAAATTTGATTTTTATTTCATTAAAACTGGGTGTTTTTAATGTTAAAACCAACAAATTACAAATTCTCTCCGTAAAAATTTGCAATTATAGGGACGCTCTTATTACTTACAAATATACAATAATATTTGTAATGTGCAATCTATTAATAAAAAAATGCATTTTATTTATTAAATCGTGTAGTTTATTTATTTTGAGTAAATAGTTGCTTTGTTGCCACGAGAAAAGCCAATTAAACAAATTCCAAATTCTTTTGCAAAGTCAACCGCCAAAGTTGAACAGGCTGAAACAGCTACAACAACTGGGATTTTAGCAATAAATGCTTTAGATATTATTTCATAAGAAACGCGACCGCTTACCAACATACCTGTTGTTTGTTTTAAAGAATTATCATTTAGTAGCTGACCAATCACTTTATCAACAGCATTATGACGCCCTATATCTTCTTTTAATGCTAAAATTTGGTAATCAATATTAAATAATGCAGCAGCATGTGAACCTCCTGATAGATCAAACGTTTCTTGTTTTGAGGTCATTTCAGAAAATAGTTGTTTCAATTTTTTGGTGTCAAATGAAAATTTAGGTTTTAGTTTTTTTCCAGTTACTGAAATGTCTTCTAATTTTTGTTTTCCACAAATTCCGCAGGAAGAAACAGAAAGTAAGGTGCGTTTATTTAAATAACCTTTTCCTATGAATTTTTTGGGAATTGAAGCATTTATAATAGAAAAACCATTTTCTCTTTTTTCAATAACTTCAAAGTCTAAGTTTTTAATATTCTTATAAATATCTTCGGCGTATAACAACCCTCTAATTAATTCAAAATCGTCACCCGGAGTTCTCATAACAACAGTGTATGGTTCTGAATTAATATTTATTTGTAAAGCTGCTTCAACTACTAAAGCGTCATTTACTTTTTTAGAATCGCCATTATTAATTTGTAAACCTTCGTAGTTTAATGTTTGCATCTATTATATTTTTTCAAAATCAACCGCCACAACTTTGTATTCTGGTGTTAAAGTTTCTTTATCCCCAACACTTCCTGTAATTATATTAATAAACACTTCAGGTTGATGAAAAGTTGTTCTTAGAACTCCTTTTTTAACGTTCTTGGAATACTTTATTGGAATGTGAACACTTCCTCTATCGGAAAAAATTCTAACTATTTCTTCATCATCAATTCCTTTTGCTTTTGCATCTCTTGGATGCACTTCTAGAAAATCTTTTCCTAAAATAGTTTGATTATCAGTTCTACGAGTCATAGTTCCAGAATTGTAATGTTCTAACTCACGACCAGTAGTTAAAATAAATGGATATTTTTTTCCGTGTGAAACAATTTCTGGGGATTCTTCAAAGTTAAAATGATGAAATGTCCCTACACCTTTTTTAAATTGACCTTCAATATGAAGCATTTTTGTATCCGTTCCATCTTCTTTTATTGGCCATTGCAAACCATTTTCACCTAATCGTTCCCAGCTCAAACCTTTCATAAACGGAATAACATCTGCAATTTCTTCAATTACTTTCGCAGCATCGTACGTTAAACCAGTAGGCTGATTGTAACCTAATCTATTCATTATATCAATAATTATTTGTCCGTCAGGTTTTGTATTTCCTATTGGTTCAATCACTTTATTAACACGTTGTACTCTTCTTTCACCATTGGTAAATGTTCCATTTTTCTCGAAATATGAAGAAGCAGGAAGTACCACATCTGCCATTTCAGTAGTTGCAGTCATAAATAACTCTTGAACAACAATTAATTCTAATTTTTCAAAAGCTTTAATACTATGATTGGTGTTTGGATCCGTCATTATAGTATCTTCTCCCATAATATACAATGCCTTTAATTTTCCATCAATGGCAGCATCTAGCATTTCAGGAATTTTTAAACCTTCAAATTCAGGCATTTTTTTAACACCATATTTTTTAGCATAATATTGTTGAATTTCAGGGTCGTTTATATCTAAATATCCAGCTCCTTGATGTGGTTGTACTCCCATATCTGCTGCTCCTTGAACATTATTTTGTCCTCGTAAAGGATTTAACCCAACGCCATTTCTACCAATATTTCCAGTCATCATGGCTAAATTAGAAAGTAACATTACTGTTTTACTACCTTGAAAATGTTCCGTAACACCTAAACCGTGAAATTCCATTGCTCTATCAGATTTTGCATACGCAATGGCAGCTTCTTTTACTAAATTTTTAGAAACACCAGTAAGCGTTTCTAACTCATCCATATCAAGGTTTTCAACGTGGTTTTTAAAATCTATATATTTTTCTGTGTAAGAGGCAATAAAATGTTGATTTACTAAATTTTCTTTTACAATATAATGTGCAATCATATTTAAAATAGCAACATTAGTTCCTGGTCTAATTTGTAAAAAGTAAGTTGCTAAATCTGCTAATTTGGTTTTTATAGGATCTACAACAATAGAAGTAACTCCTTTCATAAATGCTTGTTTAATTTTGGCGCCAGTTACAGGATGCCCTTTCACCGGATTTGCACCAAATAAGAAAATAGCATCGGCTTGTTTTAAATCTTCTATAGAATTTGTGGCAGCTCCAGTTCCAAACGACTTTTGCATTCCGAAAGCAGTAGGAGCGTGGCAAACACGAGCACAACCATCAATATTATTTGTTCCAACAGCAACACGAATCATTTTTTGCATTAAATAATTTTCTTCGTTTGTAGCTCTTGAAGAAGAAATTCCTCCAATTGAATTTGCACCGTAGTTATTTTTTATTTCTACTAATTTTTTAGCAATAAAATCATAAGCTTCATCCCAAGTTACTTCTTCAAATTTCCCATTCTTTTTAATCATAGGCTCTCTTAACCTATCCGGATGATCGTAAAATTGAAAGGCAAAACGGCCTTTTAAGCACGTGTGACCTTGGTTTACTTCGGCAGTTTCAGGAGCTTGGATTCCTCTTATTTTTCCATCAATAACTGAAACATCTAACTGGCAACCAACACCACAATAGGTACATGTTGTTCTAACAGTTTTATCAGCAATCAGCGTTTTTGTTTCAAATTTATCCGTTAAGGCTTCTGTAGGACACGTTTGCACGCAAGCGCCACAAGAAACACAAGCAGATTCATCAAAAGAAGTATCGAAACCTTTTATAATATTGGTTGCAAAACCGCGACCGCTCATTCCTAAAATCATTTCACCTTGAATTTCTTCACACGCTCTTACACATCGAAAACAATTAATACATTGTGATAAGTCTGATTTTATATATGGATGCGCTCTATCTCTTTCAATATCTAAATGATTTTTTCCTTCAGGATAACGTACGTTTGGAATTCCAATTTGAGCAATAGTTTCTTGAAAAGGTGTTGCTTTTTTTCCTTCTGCTGGGAAAATTTTATCAGCAGGATAATCACTTAAAACTAACTCAACAACATTTTTACGAAGTCGTTTCATTCTTTCGGTATTGTGATAAATATACAATCCTTCAGAAATAGGCGTATGGCAAGAAGCCATTGTTTTTGTAATTCCGTCTTTTTCACGTGCTACTTCTACAGAACATACTCTACAAGACCCAAAATTTTCCAATCTATCATCTTGACACATTGTTGGAATAGCGTTTTTATTTTCTTCAATTCTTCTTACAAATTCTAAGATGGTTTCACCTTGAATATAATCGAATGCTATGTTTTCAATATATGCTTTCATATTGTTTTAGTTTGAAGTAAAATAGTGTTGAAGTTCGTCATTAAAATACTGCAACGCATTTTTTACAGGAAGTGGAACTCCACCGCCAAGGGCACAAAGAGAACCAATTTCTAAGGTTTCTAATAAATCATCAAACAATTTTCGATCTATTTTATAGTCTGAATTTTGAGATTTTTGAAGCATCTCCATACCTCTAAATGACCCAATTCTACAAGGATAGCATTTGCCACAAGATTCATCAGCAGTAAATTCCATCAAATGCTCTAAAAATTTTATCATTGGAAAATCTTTAGGTATTGAAACAAAACTTGCGTGTCCTAATAAAAATCCATTATTGTTTAACGATTCAAAATCGAGGGTTAATTCTCCAATTTTGTCTTTTGGAACAATTCCTCCCAATGGACCGCCAATTTGAAAAGCTTTGATGTCTGATTTAAATCCGTTACCGTATTCATAAAAAATGGTATGTAAATCAGTACCCATTTCAATTTCATACAGTCCAGGTTTGTTGAAAAAACTATCTAATGAAACTAATTTTGTGCCAGTAGATTGTTTTGTTCCAAGTTTTGCATATGCTGCTCCACCATTTTCTAAAATCCAATGAATATTGGCAAACGTTTCTACATTACTTAAAACTGTTGGTTTCCCAAATAAACCGTATTGAGCAGGATAAGGCGGACGAACACGAACTTCAGGGCGTAAACCTTCAATAGAATTTAAAAGTGCTGTTTCTTCACCGCAAACATAAGAGCCTTGTCCTCGAATAATTTTGAACTTAAAATCGCCAATCAAGTTTTTTTCTTGTAATTTAATTATTGCATCATTAACTTTTCTAATGGAATCTGGATACTCACCTCTAATATATAAGACGCCTGTATTTGCACCAACAGTTAATCCTGACATATACATTCCGAACAACACTTTATGTGGCTGATGTTCCATTAAATACATATCTGAATACGCCCCAGGATCACCTTCATCGGCATTACAAACAATGTATTTTTGCGTATTTGTTTCTTTTACAACAGCATCCAGTTTAAACCAAAATGGAAATCCGGCACCTCCACGACCACGTAAATTAGAAGTTTTCACCTCTTGAATTACTTGTTGTGGATTCTTTTTAAACTCTTCAGCTAATGAATAGAAAGAAGTTATATTTTCAATTTTAGATGTTAAAATAGGTGTAGTATTACAACCGATGTTATAATCGTTTTCTTGATGTTTTTTAGTACTTACAATTTCTTTTAATTCTTCTTCTGAATTAATAGAATATGTATTTCCATTGTACATAAAAGCATTATTGGTGTGGCATCGACCAACACAAGCTGCGTGACCAATTTCATTTTCTTTAAAATGATTTTTTATATTTTTTTTAAGATTATCTTGTGTTTTAGCAACCATACAAGCAGTTCCACTACAAATATGTACTTTTTTATTTCGGTTTTCTTCACGCGTAAAATCGTAAAATGATGAAGTACCAACAACAACAGAATCATCAATTAAAAATCGTTTTGCCAATTCTTGAAAATCTTCTTTTGAAGCATTTTTATGAGATAAATCTGCTATATTTTCGAATAAATTATCCTTTAATCCTTTTCTAGAAGATAATGTACGTATATTTTTATTTGCCATTTTTCGCTGAGTATAATGGGTAAAAATACTAAAATTTAATGAGTATGCTTTGGCTATAAAACCTTTTTGCAAATCAAAACTAGGTGTTTATTGTTTATATCAGTCGTAAAAAACAGGTATAAATTACCACCATCTTTGAAATTAATCTTTTTTCGAATTTGAATTACAGTTTCTGGAAAATTACGAGTTGTTATGTTTGCTTTTTTTGAAGGAATTAGTTTTGTTAATTCTTTTTTGTTGTAAGGAATTATATGTTTTATCTCAAAACTTCTTCCAGGGAAATCTATCAAGTTTTCTGAAGTATATAAATGAGAATGTTGGTGCAATTTATCAACGTTTAATTGAACAGATATTTGTTGAAATGCACCAGATTTTAAAATTGCTGAGTTTGGCTCAAACAAATATTTTTTTGGCTCAGAATAGGTTGCTGAAACTTCACTATATAACTTAAAATTAAATTGCTGAATATTTGTCTTGTTGAAATTAATAGTTTTGATATCAGTTTGTTTATTGTGATTTTTTTCTAAAATGAATAACAATTCTTTCACTTCATTTTCAATTGCAACTATATGAATCTCTTTCACAAATTTTAATTCATTTATAGCACTCTTTAAATCAAGAATTGGTGATACTTTTATAAGAATATGATTACTTTTTTTAAAAAGCAACTCTAAATTATTGGGAATATTTGGTAAACAGTCTTCTAATAAAAATACCTTTCCTTTTACATCATTTCTTCTTGATGGATCACTATAAATCCAATCGAATTTAGATCTTGATTTTTCTAAATATTCCAATCCATCACCAACAATTGTTTCAATATTTTTTGTTTTTAATTGTTCAAAATTATGAGTTACAATTTCAGATAAATCTTCATTAATCTCACAATGAATTACATTTTTAACTTTTTGTGAAAAATAATAAGCATCCACTCCAAAACCACCAGTGATATCAATTAAAGAATTGCCTGAAACCAAATTAGCTTTATAATTTGCTGTAATTTCAGATGAGGTTTGTTCTATGTTTAACTTATTTGGGAAATAAATAGTTGGAGTTTTAAACCAAGTTTGCAATTTAGATTCGCATTTTGATTTTGAAATAATTTGTTCGGCTATTTCTTGAATACTAACCTCTTCAAACGGGCTCCCTTTTAAAATCAGTTTTGTAATATCAGATTTTAAATTAGCATTGATAAATTGCTGAACGTCTTTATTTAAAACAGTAGTATTCAATTATTGATTGCTTAGTTCAACTAATTTAGTAATTGTTCTCCAGTTTCTAGATGTTGCAACGGTTTGCAATTTTTTCTCAATAATATTTATGGTTAATTTAGAGTTTCCAGCACCACCGGGATAATTAATATAGGCACAATTTCCAACAATTTCAAGTTCTTCATTATTTGTAATATATGGTTCAATTAATTCAATTCCTTCGATGTTATAATTCTCTTTCAAAAGTATTACATACAATGCTTTGGTATCTATTGTTTCATCTTTCAAAAAAAGATTTGAGGTAAAAATAGTTAACAGATTTTCTTTTGTTATTACTAACACTTTAATAGTGTGTCCAAATTCTTTTTTTACCTGTTCTACAATTTGTTCTTCAACTTTAGAATTATTTTTTTCTGAAGATTCAAAAATAACATTGCCACTTTGTATATATGTAATTACATTTTCAAAGCCCAAATTGATAAAGAGTTGTTTTAATTCAACCATTTTAATTTTATGATGACCAGAAACGTTTATACCTCGTAAAAGTGCTATGTAAGTAGTCATTTATAAATTTTTTGTCAATGATTTTACAATTTTATTGTCAGCTAAAAATGCTTTTAAAACTACTTTAATTGCAGTATAAGTTGGAACAGCAACTATCATTCCTGTAATGCCAAACAAAACTCCTCCAATCATTATTACTAAAAATATTTCTAATGGATGTGATTTTACACTTTTTGAAAATATTAAAGGCTGACTTAAAAAATTATCAATTAATTGAGCAAACAAATAGCCAATCATTACATAAATAGTAATTGGTAATATTTCAGTTTGAAAATCTTGGCCAAGATTGCTACTCATACTTAAAAATAGCATAATTACTCCACCAATTAATGGTCCTACATAGGGAATTAAATTTAAGAGTGCGCATAAAAAGGCTATGACTACTGCATTTTCAATTCCAAAAATAAGGAGTGTAAAAGTATAAATCACAAACAATATAGTGATTTGAAAAACCAAACCAATAAAATATCTAGACAATAAA
>NZ_CALAEQ010000257.1 GCF_937891065.1 uncultured Lutibacter sp.
TCGCATCTGGATTAAAGAAAAATTAAAAATTTATCTTTACTTAAAAAAAGAGAGGACAGAACCACTATATACCCCATACCTTTTTTTTCGCTTGTGTTACCCTCCCTAACTGACCTTGTTACCCCCTTGATAAAAAATAATGAATTGATATGGCGATTATCGCTCTAGAATAATATTACATCTAGGGAGAGTGAAAAATAAATTGGCAATAATTACACGAATGTTACCAAAGCTATCCTAAAATAATTAGTGTTATAATACAGCAGCTAAATCCCACGCTTTAATAGGAGTTCATTTTTTTGCATTGTTTGGCTATTCTGTATGAATATTATTGATTTGATTGAGTATAAATTTTTTAATTTTTAAAAATTTGACTTCACATAAAAATTAAATTTTTAAGCCGCTTAAAATGTCACCCCCCCCCCCATAAACATTATATAAAAGTTAACTGATTTAAACTACTAATTCACCACTATGGTTTGATTTTCTCTTGTGTATTAAAAGTATAAGTCCCCTTCTAATTTAAACCCCACCTATTGATTAGCAGGTGGTGGGTAGTCCCCCTTTAATACAACTGCAGTAATTAAAATCATTTTATTATGGTAACTGTAAAAGAAATTAAAAAGGCTGAAAATTCAAATGGAGAAGAATTTTATGGCTTAATTGTTCAATCAGGTGCAATGCCTGTTAAAAGCCAACAAACAGGTAGAATTTACTTCACAGCCAAAACAGCATTTGTTGCAACAACCTTTGATGAGTCAACAGCATCATCACTCATAGGTGCAGAATTTGAGGGTATTATCAAAAAAGTACCAACAGCTCCTTATGAATACACCATTGAAGAAACAGGTGAGATCATACAACTGTCGCATAGTTGGGAATACATAGATCCAGCATTGGAAATGGAAGAACAAGTAGTTGAAGAAGCTACTGTTATTTAAAAATAGGTATTATGCCATTTTCAGGAAGAGTTTATCGCTACGGTGATAAGCTCTTTTTTGTTATAAATGACAATCTAAAATTATATATAAAATAAAAACAATTAAAATTATGCAATTACAACAAACACAACGACATAACGTAAAATTACGTTTAGGGATCTCAGGAGCTAGTGGATTTGGTAAAACCTATTCTGCTCTTCAATTGGCCTATGGTATGACACAAGACTGGTCTAAGATAGCAGTAATAGACACTGAGAATTCATCAGCCAGCTTATATTCAGACTTGGGAAATTTCAACGTTTTAAATCTATTTCCATCATATAGCCCAGAGCGATATATAGAGGCAATTGGTATATGTGAAAAATCGAATATGGAGGTCATTATCATCGATTCCATAACTCACGAATGGCAGGGTGAAGGAGGTTGTTTGCAAATTCACGAACAATTAGGTGGTAGATTTCAGGATTGGGCAAGAGTAAAACCAAGACACCAGAAATTCATCGATAAAATCCTTCAATCCAAAAGTCACATCATTACTACCACAAGGCGTAAAACAGATTATTCATTGGATATAAGCTCTAATGGTAAATCCAAAGTTGTCAAGCACGGTACTAAAGAAATCACATCAGAAGGTTTTGAGTACGAACTTTCAGTAAACTTTGAACTTATTAATGAAAATCACTTATGTAAAGTTAGTAAAGATCGTACGAATCTATTCTCTGGAAAGCCAGAATTCGTAATTAACAGTGCTATAGGTAAAAAGCTAATAGCTTGGTGTAATCAAGGGGTCTCATTAGACACTGTAATGAATGAAATTAAATCCACTACCACACTAGAGGGCTTAAGGCATTTATATCAAAAATATGGCAGCTTAAAACAACAGATTAAGCCACTTATCATCGATAGGAAATCTGAAATTGATAATGCTTTTCAGATTATAGACAACAAACAAATCATTCAAACTAAAACTATTCAAAACAATGGAATTGACAGCAGTAATACAGCAAGTGGTCAGTAACCACGAGGTAGAATCCTCTATTTCAAACAGCAATCATTTTATAGAAGCAAACACACAGCAAGTCACATTTGCACATCTAAAGCAGGATTGTACTATTCCTGTATTTGCAAAAGATAACGAAACCACTATACCTCATTTTGAGTTTATAGATGCAGTGAGAGAAACAGCACAACAGCTATTTCCAGAAGAAATGGTAACGATGCCTAATATTAGAACTAGTCACGTTATAAAAGGCCGTATTCCTTCTGCAATTGGAAAGCCAGCAAAGGAACTATTTGAGCATGAAAAGACCATTTATTATGAGCGTATCGCTTTTATGGTTGAAATACCCCATATTAATGCTTATATAGATAATCAGAAGCTTAATCTTACAATTGGTGGAGTACGATCCTACTCTGAGCAAAATTTGTTCTCTAAAAAAAGCATTGAAAAATTTAAAATCTTTATTGGCTTCAAAAATATGGTATGCTGTAATTTGTGTATAGCTACAGACGGTCTAAAAGATGATTTAAGAGTAAGTAGTATAGAGGAGCTAAAATCTAAAAGTAGAGACTTGTTTTTAAGCTACAATCAGGAAGAACATATTGATACCATGAGGCAATTGCAGGGTTATACCATCAACCAACAGCAATTTGCACATTTAGTAGGTAAAATGAAGCTCTATCAACATTTGGATAAACAGCAAAAGCAACAATTGTTTGATTTAAAGATAACGGATTCTCAAATCAACACAATTATTAAAAACTATGTTGATGATGCACACTTCGGTGCAGATGATTATGGGTATATCAATCTATGGAATTTGTATAATCTATTTACAGAGAGCTCAAAAAGCAATTACATTGACCATTTTCTCAGTAGAAATTGTAATACTTACGAATTCATCAATCATCTTGGAAGATCCCTTCAAAATCAAGAGGACAATTATTTTCTACAAAAATATAATCCAATAGTACATATGCCAGAAATATTGTAATTAAATTATTTTTTTAAATATGAGCAATAAAGAATTGATAGAGCTTTTAAAATACTCCTCACCTCACATCATTTATGTGGTTAATGGTCAAAACAGGATTATCAAGCTACATACTCCTTTTAAATTAATGGTGATACAGAATATTGGAAGTTTGTGTAAAAATCAAATTGTATCCTGTACAGAATTAAAAATAACTAAACAGGGTAGGATTGTATTTTTTATAGATGGTAAAAACTATCATACACATCATTTTGACATTTTAACGTAATAAATGACCGAGAGCATTATGCTGTATCTTTTGATTCTACAAAAAGTAGAATATTTTCTGAGACTGTTTTGGCTCTATAAAAATAAAACTCCTGAGAAAATTTACTCTAGGGACTGCTTTCATATTAAAGCCTAATCGTTATATTTTACCTTGAATAGCTTTATATTTTTGCTATAACGGGTAGGCTTTATATGTTGGTAGGTTTAGATTTAATTTATCTATACTTATAATTTATGTTTTTTTAATTCTTTTCCTTAAATTTGTAGTGCATTTAAAGGTAAAACGTTCATTGAAAATTAACTGTAAAACATTGTTTATCAAGTGTGTTATTAGGTGGAGTTTTTAGTTAAGACATATTTTAACACTATATATAAAGGGTTTTATCTGTACGGTTCGAGTCCCGTCCAGACCGC
>NZ_CALAEQ010000258.1 GCF_937891065.1 uncultured Lutibacter sp.
TAATACCTTCAATATTGTCTGGTGCAAAGTGACTGCGAATCATGGTCATAGAAATATGAACTTCATTTCCGTTTCTTGTTACTTTAGCATCAGCTTCGCTTTTAACAACATGCGGATGTTTATTATCTTCTAACTTATAGAATTTTTTAGAATTCGCTTTTAACAAATCCGCTGGAATCCCAGCTGCATAATGAGGCTCTCCAATTGTTGGAAAATCTAATAATAACTCCATTTTTTCACCCGTAATATCATACAATTGGGCAGACTGTGTTACTTCAGGACCTGTTGGTAAATAACGGTCTTTTGTAATTTTGTTCATTGCCAATACATATTTACCAAATGGTTTTCTTGAGTTTCCTCCAGGTATCATTAAGTGACCTACAGAATAATATGTTGGTTTTCTATCAATTACTTCCCAAGTTCCTAATTTCCATTTTACAACTTCCGAAGAAATAAAGAAAGTAGTGTAAGCGTTTCCTTTGCCATCAAATTCAGTATGCAATGGTCCTAAACCTGGTTGTTTTACTGCTCCAGCTAAAGTAGCTTCGTATTGTAGAATTGGAATACCATATGCTTCACCATCAAATTTTTTCTCATCAATAGCTTTAATCATTTTACTAAACGAGTGAATAGTTAACTCAGCTGCTAATTTTCCACTTCCTACAATATATTCTCCTGAAGGATCAACGTCACAGCCGTGAGGTGATTTAGGTGTTGGCATAAAATATATAGCTCCTGGAACGTCAGAAGGATTTATAATTAGTACTTCTTTTTTCATAGTAGAAGTTGCGGTATGTGTATGCTCATCATAAACATTATGAGCATAATTGGCAGGTGCTTTTGTACCTCCGCCATTGTTTACATATTCTTCAATTTTTTTCCAATTGATAGCAGCAATAAAATCTTTATCATTTTGCGAAGCATTTACTTCTAACAACGAGTTTGCTTCTTCAGTATTATAAGTTGTAAAGAAGAACCAACCATGAGAATCTCCTCTACCTGGATGTGATAAATCATAATTAAAACCAGGCATCATAATTTGAAATTTTATATCCATGCCTCCATCTTCAGGATCAACTGAAATAAAAGTTAAGGCTCCTTTAAAATTACCTTTATACTCTGCAATAGGCATATCTTTTTGTGGATAAGGAATACTAAAACGTGTTCCTGCTACAACATATTCTGTATTTTCAGTAACAAAAGATGAACTGTGATTACCTGCTGAATTAGGAATTTCTATAATTTCAGTGGTTTCAAAAGTTGTTAAATCAATTTTTGCAATACGAGGTGTATTGTTACCATTAATAAATACATATCTACCATCTAATTCTCCATTAGTTTGAGAAATATCTGGGTGATGTGAATCGTCCCAAGGAATAAATCCATGAGAAGTATTTAACATTGGTTTTGTTTCTTCGTTAAAACCGTACGCTTTTTCAGCATCTACTGAAAAAACAGGAATTACTTTAAATAAACGTCCTGAAGGAAGTCCATAAACTGCCAACTGACCACTAAATCCACCTGAAACAAAGGCATAGAATTCGTCGTGTTCACCTGGAGCAACATATACACGCTCTGCAGCATTGCTTGTTAATGCTCCAGATTTTTTAC
>NZ_CALAEQ010000259.1 GCF_937891065.1 uncultured Lutibacter sp.
AAACATATTTACCAAATGGTTTTCTTGAGTTTCCTCCAGGAATCATTAAGTGACCAACTGAGTAATATGTTGGTTTTCTATCAATAACTTCCCAAGTTCCTAATTTCCATTTTACTACTTCAGAAGAAATAAAGAAAGTTGTATAAGCATTTCCTTTTCCATCAAATTCTGTATGTAGTGGTCCTAAACCTGGTTGTTTTACTGCACCAGCTAAAGTTGCTTCATATTGTAAAATTGGAATTCCGTATGCTTCACCATCAAATTTTTTCTCATCAATAGCTTTAATCATTTTACTAAATGAGTGAATTGTTAATTCAGCAGCTAATTTACCACTACCTACGATGTATTCTCCAGAAGGATCAACATCACAACCGTGAGGTGATTTAGGTGTTGGCATAAAATATACAGCACCAGGAACGTCTGCTGGGTTTACAATTAGCACTTCTTTTTTCATTGTTGAAGTAGCTGAATGTGTGTGCTCATCATATACGTTATGCGCATAATTTGTAGGAGCTTTTGTACCACCACCATTGTTTACATATTCTTCAATTTTTTTCCAATTGATAGCTGCAATAAAATCTTTATCGTTTTGTGATGCATTTACTTCTAATAAAGAATTTGCTTCCTCAGTATTATATGTTGTAAAGAAGAACCAACCGTGAGAATCACCTCTACCTGGGTGTGATAAATCATAGTTAAATCCTGGCATCATTAATTGGAATTTAATATCCATTCTACCATCTTCTGGGTTTACTGATATAAAAGTTAAGGCTCCTTTAAAGTTTCCTTTGTACTCAGCAATTGGCATATCCTTTTGAGGATAAGGAATACTAAAACGTGTACCTGCAACAACATATTCAGTGTTTTCAGTTACAAAAGACGAACTGTGATTACCAGCTGAATTAGGTACTTCAATAATTTCAGTTGTTTCAAAAGTTGTTAAATCAATTTTAGCAATACGAGGTGTATTGTTACCATTAATAAATACATATCTACCATCTAATTCACCAGCTGTTTGAGAAATATCAGGGTGGTGAGAATCATCCCAAGGAATAAACCCGTGAGATGTATTTAACATAGGTATAGTTTCTTCATTAAAACCATATGCTTTTTCAGCATCTACTGAAAACACAGGAATTACTTTAAATAATCTTCCTGAAGGAAGACCATAAACTGCTAATTGACCACTAAATCCTCCTGATACAAATGCATAGAATTCATCATGTTCACCTGGAGCAACATATACTTTTTCTGCTGCACTGCTTGATAAGGCGCCTTTTTTACTTGAGCCTTCATTACCACAACTACTAAATACTAATGAAACTATAGTAATTGTTAATAAAGATTTAAAAATTGTTTTCATATGTTTATTGTTTGTTGATTAAATTTATTCAGCTTTTTTAGTTCTTAAATATTCTAAAATTTGTCGAGCTTCAATTTCTGTTAAATTTTGATTAGCCATAGGTGCTAAATATTCAGCTAATAAGTCTTTAGCTATTTGGTTTTCAGCAACCATAAGTTCTGGATTTAAAATCATATTCATAATCCACTCTGGTGTACGTCTTTCAGTAACTCCAGCTAATCCAGG
>NZ_CALAEQ010000260.1 GCF_937891065.1 uncultured Lutibacter sp.
TTAATAATAAATTATTCTAATAATGAAAATTATTAAGCGAAACTTCTCTTTTTGTTTATATATTCGCAAAAATTTTATCAACAACCCAAATTAAAAAAAAGACATAAGAAAATGAAGAAATTATTAATTGTAGCTATTGCACTTGTATTTGCATCTTGTAATCAAACTAAAGTTGCTTATATAGATATTGAAGTTTTAATGAAAGATTACGAAGCTACTAAAGCTTTAGAAATTTCATTAAAGGCAAAACAAGAAGTAATGGCAAAAGAATTAGATAGTATTGGAGCACCATTTCAACTAAAAGTGCAACAATATTATGAAGCTGCTCAAAAAATGACTCCTCAAAAAAGAGCTGAGGCTGAACAAGCATTGCAACAAGAGCAACAATTTTTACAATCTAAGCAACAACAAGCTTCTCAAATTTTACAACAAGAGAATCAAGAACAAAGTGAAATTTTAACGAAGAAAGTAGATAGTTTAGTTGGTGTTTATGCAAAAACTAAAGGATACAATTTAATTTTCGGAACATCTGGAAAAGGTACTGTGATGTATGGAGATGAGTCTTTAAATATTACTGTTGAAGTTTTAGATATTTTGAACGCTGATTTCTCTAAAGAATAAATATAAAACACTAATAATCAATTAAATAAGCCATTTACTATTGAAGTAAATGGCTTATTTTTTTAATTAGATTTTGATCCTATAAAATGGTGGTCTTTAATTTTAAACATCACATTAAAAGTCGTTAAACTTCCATAAATTCGTGTGATATATTGTTGTAAATCAACTTTATCTTGGTCATCTAATTTACTTGAGTTAATTTTTTGCTCCATAACTCTTATTCTGTCACGTACCATCACAATTTTGTGGAAGAAGGCATCAATAGGAATTTCTTTACTTGACAAAGAAGTATCTTTAGGTTCTAAAATTATAGTACCACCTTTCCATTTATCAGCAATAGGAATTACTTCAGAAATATCTGACCATTGTTTTAACATATTTCTTAGTGAAGATTCAACTTCAAAAAAGCTAATAGTATCTACTTCGTCTTCAACCGATTCAATTACTTCAAACTCGCTATCAAGATCAATAGTTTCTAAACCGTTTTCAATAAATGTAACCCAATAATGTTTGGAGGTTACGTTGGTAACAACACCTAAACCAAATTCAGCGTGTTTAATACGAGAACCTATACCTAATAATTTCATAATCAATAATTTAAGTTAGTAAATAAATGCCAATAATATTTAAAATAAAATAGACTGTAATATTCATAGCTCCAGGATAATCTTTTGCTATTCGTTGTCCAATTAAGAACATTAAAAGCGTAATAGCTGAGATTTCTAAACCAATTTTAACCACAATAAAAGTATTATCTAAAACTAAATAATAAAGACCAATAGTTAGCAATATAACAACTGATATTTCAAAAATCAAAATTAGTATAAGCAATATTGAAATCATTTTTTGAAGCACTGTTTTTTCAAAATGATTTGTGTAATAAGCTACTGTTCCTTTCCAATCTGTTACTTTTTCGAAAACAGAGAAGAAGTAGGTAATAATAAAAAAAAGTACAATTAGTATTTCAGCTGAATGTTTGTTGAATATTGACATCTTTTTTAATTATTTAATATCCGCTTTGTCCCAAACTTTACCTGTTTTTTCATCAATCATTTCAATAGAAACTTTTTCGCCATCAATTTTTACTGATAGTACATAGTATATTGCTTCTGGTAAATCGGTAACCGTACCATTTGGAGCTTGAAATTTATAAGGAGCTTGTCCTTCTTCAATTTCTTTGGTTATTCGCTTTCCATAAAAAGCATCACCTTTTATAGCATCTTTTTCTCTTTTTAAAGAGTAAATACTAGCACCTGCACCGGCAGAAATTATATAGTTAGTATTATTTCTTTTAGTACGATAATAAATATGATCGTGGCCACTAAAAACAGCTGTTACATTATATTTGTCAAATAGTTTCGTCATTTTTGTTTCGGTTCCTTCAACATCTTCATAAGACTTATTTCCTAAAGTATAATTTGGACGATGCTTGTAAATAAATATATGTTTGTTTTTACCTTTTCTTAACTCTCTTTTTAGCCATTTTAGCTTCTTTTTATTGTCACTTATTTTTGGCCAAGGAAGTGCAATAAATTTAGCATTTCCATATTGAAAACTGTACATATCTGTTTTCATTCCGAAAAAGTTAGTGAAATTTTCAATACCGTTTTCGCCACCAGATTCTTCATGATTTCCAACTGTTGGCCACATTGGATATTTTCTCATAAACCATCTACCTTTTTCATCTAATAGTTTATAATCTATTTCACCTTGTTCTCCGGCTCCTTTATTAACCAAATCGGCAGTTGTAATACAAAAATCTGGTTGTAAAGAGTCTGCACGTTTTAAAACTCCTGGAAAATACTTAGATCCTTTAGAATCTCCAAAAACTAAAAAATGCATTTTTGTTGGTTTTTCACCTTTTCTAGATTTTAATAACTCCATTTTTGGTTCTGGGTTATAAGGATTGTCTAAATCTTGTCCTTTAGTATTGATAAAAGTTAAAAATAGAAGAAGATATAACAGGGAAAATTTGTGACTTAGCATTATTGATGATTTTTAATGTTTTTATTTAGCTATATTATTTTCTTTTTCGTGTAAAAGACGAGTTAGTTTTATAGATAAATCTAATAAAATTATTTTTGCATTTCCATTTCTTTCAATATGATAAATAGCATCATTTAGCTCTTTATTTATTTCTATAATATTACCACTATGAATAAACGGAGCAAAATTTTCTAGTTTAAAACTAGGTGTTTTTGGTTGTAAAAAAACCAAAGAAGCGGCATCATAATTTAGTAAAAGAGCTTGTCTAAAAAACTGTAAGCAGTAGTTTAGAAAACGTTTTTGAGTTTCTCTTCCAGTTTTTGAAATAGTATCGCTCCAATCAATTAATAATTGAATTAC
>NZ_CALAEQ010000261.1 GCF_937891065.1 uncultured Lutibacter sp.
TCTAAGTCTAAGTTTTTTGAAGACATTTTGATTCTTTATTTTTAAAATTAAAACTCGTAAATAATACCACTACTATGATCTTTACTTGCTCCAGTAACACTTTTTAAACAGTTATTTTTACCTTCGTCTTTTAAAAAACCTAATAAAGCAAACACTAATGCTTCTTTATAATTGATAATGGTATCATTAGGTATTATAAGTTTGGTTTTTGTATAATATTGCATTCTTTCAATAAGAAATGTATTGTAAGCACCTCCACCAGCAACAAGTATATTTTTTGAAGAGTTTGAATCTACTTTTCTTGTAATTTGCATAGCAACGTGTTCAATAAAAGTTCTTAATATGTCCTTTATTTCAAGTCTGTATTTATCTATGATAGGAAAAATTGTTTCAACTATAAATTCGTAACCTAAAGATTTTGGTTTTAAATCATTATAAAAAGGCAAAGAATTTAACTCGTTTAATAATGATAAATCAATAGTACCACTTCCAGCTATTAATCCTTTATCATCGTATTCAAGATTTAATGAGGTTACATAATGGTTTAAAACAATGTTTACTGGGCAAATATCATAAGCAATTCGTTGATTGTTTTCATTCATAGATATATTTGAGAATCCACCTAAGTTTAGGCAATAATCATATTCAGAAAATAATAATAGATCTCCAATAGGAACTAATGGTGCACCCTGACCGCCAAGAGCAACATCTTGAGTTCTAAAATTGCAAATTGATTTTATACCCGTTATTGAAGTAATATAAGGTCCATTTCCAATTTGAAGCGTATAATTATTTGCTGGATTGTGATAAATTGTATGGCCATGTGAAGCAATAAGATCGATGTTTTTAATATTATTTTCTTCAATGAAATTTTGAATGGTTTCTCCTAAAAAAACACCATAATCCGCATCTAATTTGTTAAGTTTTTCACCCGATAAATGAAACCCTTCTTTTAAAGCAGACTTCCATTCTTTTGTGTATGGTATAGTAGCTGCATTTAGTATTTCAAAAGTATAATTATTAGTATTATTAATTTTTACATATGCAATATCAATTCCATCTAATGAAGTTCCGCTCATTACACCAATTATATTTTTTGTAGATTTTTTCATATCATAAAAATTTACTTTTATAATTATCTAAAACATTTTTTACACTTTTGTATTTTTCTAAAAGTTCAGAAGCTAAATCTTGATCAATATGAAGTTCATCCATGAGCATAAGAACTCCACGATTTACTAATTTTTTATTATTGAGTTGCATGTGTACCATTTTGTTATCTTCAACTCTGCCTAATTTAATCATAACTGAAGTTGTTATCATATTTAAGACTAATTTTTGAGCTGTTCCAGCTTTCATTCTAGTACTTCCAGTTATAAATTCAGGACCTACAATTATTTCAATGGATAAGTCAGCTACATCAGATACGGGACTGTTTTCATTACAAACAATACAGCCTGTTGTTATGTTATGTTTTTTTGCTTCTTTAAGTGCGCCAATTACATACGGAGTTGTGCCTGAAGCTGCAATACCTACTAAAATATCTTTATCAGAAATATCAAACGTACTTAAATTTTTCCAAGCTAAATTAGGGTCATCTTCCGCATTTTCAACCGCTTTTCTAAGCGCAGAATCACCACCAGCAATTAATCCTATTACCCAATTGTGTGGAACACCAAAAGTTGGTGGGCATTCAGAAGCATCTAAAACCCCTAATCTTCCACTAGTTCCTGCTCCAATATAAAATAAGCGTCCACCTTCATGCATTTTAGCATAAATAATGTCTACTAATTTTTCAATGGAAGGAATCACCTTTTCTATTGCATTTGGGACTGTTTTATCTTCAGTATTTATATTTTTGAGCAATTCAAATGTGCCCATTTTTTCAAGATTATTGTAATTTGATGCTTGTTCAGTTGTTGGTTTATTTTTCATTTTTATTTTGTACAATAATTAAACTTAATATTGTTAA
>NZ_CALAEQ010000262.1 GCF_937891065.1 uncultured Lutibacter sp.
ATATTAAAATTTGAAATTAAAAGATTGGCGGTTGGCTTTAATTTCTTTTCAATTTGATTATAGTTAAAAGTACCATTTATAATACCTTTTAATTTTAAACTATCAATTTCAGGAGTAATACTTGAAAGTTTTACTTCTTTAAAATTAAAATGAATATCTTTTGAAATAGTATCCTTAATAACTCCATAAAACTCTAATTTTTCTTTACCTGTAGTCATCAAAAACGGGCTAATCGTATATGTTTTTGTTTCACTATCTAAAACTACTTTATTTTCAAAATTATTGGTAGGATTAATTATCCACTCATTATTTTTAAATATAACATTGGATTTTTGAACTCCA
Organism: uncultured Lutibacter sp.; assembly: GCF_937891065.1. Taxonomy (GTDB): domain Bacteria; phylum Bacteroidota; class Bacteroidia; order Flavobacteriales; family Flavobacteriaceae; genus Lutibacter. Next base: position 343 of record NZ_CALAEQ010000262.1, read on the forward strand.
AAAACAGATTTATTATCCTTATTAAATGTATGGTAAAAAGATAATTTATAATCTTCAGTTTTTTCTATACCCCCTTTAAATTCAGTCCTAAAATATAAAGTATCATTTAGTGTAATATTCACTAACTGTATATCTGAAATATCATAATTACTGGTACTTATTTTATTTATAGAAAGTTGTGTATTAAATAGAGGATTTTGATTGTCTATTTGTAAATTTAAATCATCTATAATATTTTTATAAGCTTCTACTTTTGGTGATTTAATAGTTAACTTAAACAAATTATCATCAGAATTTATAGTTCCTCTAATTGATGAATTAGCTGAAAGTGTAATATCCGGATAAAAAACCTCCACAATTTTATTATGAATTTTAAACCTGAAATCTAAATATTGTCCAGATGATACTTTATGAGGTTTATAATTTGAATAAATACTACCAATTGAGTTTTGCGCTAATTTACCTAACTCATTAAATTTAAAAATTCCTTTTACATTTCCTTCAATTATTTCCGAAGAATTAACTGATATGTTTCTAACACTGTCTGTAAATGAAGATGTAACGTTAAAATCTTTAAAAAAATAATTTCCTTTTTGATTTGTGTATAAAGAGTTTTTAAAATCAATAGTTCCAACTAAATCATCAAAGGAATTTCCTTTTACTTTAATTTCAATATCACCTTTTACATTTGATATGCTATCTCTTTTAAAAATATTAATTGCATTTAAATCACAATAATCAATAATTGTTTTAAAATCGAATGTGAAAATATCTGATGAAAAATCTGCCAAACCATTAAAATTTAGCTTTAAATTATCATCGTTCACTTCCATTTCTCCATTAAAGTGTTTGCTTTTTACAACACCATTTATATTTATTCCTGCATAATTATATTTATTATATTCATATTTAGAAATAAGCCCTTTAACTGAAGTATTCATTTTTTCTAATGTAAATCCTTCTCCATCAACATCACCTTCAATAGAAAATTTTCCAACTAAAGGATTATTTGTGAATTTGCCTAAATCAAAGTCTATAACATTTATATGTCCAATATAAGATGCTGCGTCAATATTACTAATATTTGTTAATTCTAAATCTGATACGGTAGTTCCAATAGCTGTATTTAAAGTTAATTGAGCATTTATTAAATTTTCGGTTATATAAACATTCCCATTTATTGTAAACCTTCCAAATTTTTCAAAAGAGGATGGCAGTGTATTTCCCAATACGTTTGGCAACAATGTTTTTAAATGATAATAATCGGATGTTAAATTGGTTAAACTACCTTCTAAAGAAAATCCATTTTCTTGATTAAAAGAGTTTTTAAAATTTAAAGTCCCATTAATAATTGCATTTGCATCACTTTTTAACTGCAGGTTATGAGTTACAAAATTGTTTAATTTCCCGGTGATTTTTGTTGAAAAATGTATTTTATCTTCTGTTCCTAATTCACTGTAAAACTTATTTAAATCTATAAGAGACACATCAGCTTCTTTAACATCAGCTTCAATATTTACTAAATTATTGAAATCTGAAAAATCTTCTCTTACATAAGTAAATCTTATATCAGTTAAAATTGAGGAATCTTCGGTTTCTAATTGAGTGTTTAAAAAATTCATAAATGATTTTGTATATGTAAAATCACTTGTTAAACTTTTTACTTCAATTGAATGATTTTCAATAAAGCTTAATCCTTCTATTTTTGTAGAAACATTTGGGCCTTCAATTATAAAATTTTTAGCCCCACCATTAATATTTTTAAAAAATAAAGTTTTATTTTCCGGAAAATTAAAATCTATTACTTCAACATAACCTTTATTTAATTTCAAACTTGTTGCCGTTAATAGGAAACCTGATGGTTTATCACTAACAATTCCATCATCAAACTTATCAATAAAAACTGTTAAAGCATCATCTCTTTCACCTTGATAAGTATTTATATTAACTATAAAATTACTCAATGAAATTTGCCCAAATTCCAGTTTGCTATTCATCATATTTCGATAACTAAAAACTGAAGTCGCTAAATTTTGAGCGGAAATTAAAGTATCTCCATGGTGGTTAATAATTAATACATCCTTTAGCTTTACATTACCTAAAAAAGATAAATCAACTCTATCAATATTAATATTAACGTCAAACTCCGTATTTAAATAATTAGTAGCAGCTTTACCCAACTTAGTTTGTACTATTGGTAAAGACAAAATAATGCTTACCACTGCTGACAAAAGCAATAGTATCACTAAAATTCTAACAACTATTTTTTTAATTCGTTTGATATGAGTTAAATTTGCATTTTTATGGCAATTTTCGTGCCTTTATTTATTATTCTATATACTAAATGACTAAAAATAAATCAATTTATATTCTTGGTATTGAATCGTCTTGTGATGATACAAGTGCCGCTGTTATTTGCAACGGCAAAATATTGTCAAATGTTGTTGCTAACCAAGAAATTCATGCCAAATATGGCGGTGTTGTTCCAGAATTAGCATCTCGTGCACATCAACAAAATATTGTTCCTGTAATTCAACAAGCAATTCAGCAAGCAAATATCGACAAAAAAGACTTAAATGCCATAGCTTTTACGCGCGGACCTGGATTAATGGGTTCTTTATTAGTTGGAACCTCTTTTGCTAAGTCACTTTCTTTAGCTTTAAACATTCCTTTAATTGCTGTAAATCATATGCAAGGGCACGTTTTAGCTCATTTTATTGAAGAAGAAAATCAACAAAAACCTCCCTTTCCTTTTTTATGTTTAACAATTAGTGGAGGACATACTCAAATTGTAAAAATTACCAATTATTTTACAATGGAAGTTATTGGTGAAACTTTAGATGATGCCGTTGGTGAAGCCTACGATAAATCTGCCAAAATTCTTGGTTTACCATATCCTGGTGGACCATTAGTTGATAAATATGCAAATTTAGGAAATCCAAAAGCTTTTAAATTTACAAAACCTAAAGTTGATGGATTAAACTTTAGCTTCAGCGGTTTAAAAACTGCAATCTTATATTTTATTCAGAAAAAAGTAAAAGAAAACCCAAACTTTATTGAAGAAAATCTAAATGATATTTGTGCATCCATTCAATTTACAATTGTTGAAATTTTATTTGATAAACTAAAAAAAGCAGTAAAACAAACTGGCATAAATCATATTGCAATTGCGGGAGGTGTTAGTGCAAATTCAGAAATAAGAAAAGTCTTAAAATCTTATGAAGAAAAATTAGGTTGGACTACTTATATCCCGAAATTTGAATATACCACTGATAATGCAGGTATGATTGCTATTGTTGGCTATCTAAAATATTTAGAAAATGATTTTTCAAATGACGCAACTACTGCCACCGCCCGTTTAAAAGTGAGTGAAAATTAGAATAAATTATTTGCTAGAAATATCAATATTTTCAAATGAAATTTCTAGCAAATAATTAATTCTTATTTATATTTTATATTTTCTTAAAGCTTTTTTGTTTTGTCAATAAACTCTAATACCCCTAAAAAAAGCACTTTAATTAGCGTATCATTTGTTACAACTACTAGTTACTTTAAATAACTAGGGTTACTAGTAACAAATAACTTTAGTTTAAACTCAAAACAGCTACTAAATTAAAAATTTTAGCATAATAATCCAGCTAAAACATTGGTCATATGCTTTCCTAAAGTAACAAATTAAACAACTTTATTTAGAATATATAAAACGCCTTGTTATTTAAAAGTACATTTCAAGAAAAAACTCTTCGTATTACGAATAATTCTTTACTACCCGTTTTTAATAACTATTCATTAATATATTACTTTCTTACATTCCTATTATTAATAATATCATAAATTTTAACTTTAATTTTTGTAGCTACTTTTTGATTTAAGGAAAAATTTGCGGTCAAATGATATTTTAAATAAGCACACTTCAAAAATATAGTTTCATCTTTCATTTAAAAAAAAATGAAAAAATGAAATTCTCACATAACTAACTGAATATCACGTATGTTATATTGTAACATAAGTTACTGTGCAGAATAAATATGTATTAAGCTTCGTATGACAAATATCATACAAACAAAATAACACTGTCTTTAATTTTGCTGTAACAATTAATACATCAATTTAATTTAAATTACTTATAAAATGAAAAAAAGAACGAATTATTTCGTATTGCTTTTGTTTATAACAACGCTTTTGGTTAGTTATAATAGCAATGCACAAGACACAGAACAAACTACTAATTCTGAATTTGAATTATTAGTTGAATACCTAGAAGCTAATGGCAATTTTATTAATAGTGAATTAGCACCTGCTGTAGTTTTAGCATCAGAAATCAAAGACAACCTTAAAAACAGCAAATATCTTGTTTTAGATATTAGAAGTGAAGGTTGGTTTGATTATGGGCATATTAAAAATGCTACAAACATAAAAGCTGAGGAATTACTTAATTATTTTGAAAACGAAATTGACCCAAAAAGCTTTGATAAAATAACAATTGTATGTTATTCTGGCCAATCTGCAGCATATTACGCTGGCTTATTAAGATTAGCTGGTTACAATAATGTATTTAATTTGAAATGGGGAATGAGTTCTTGGGATGAAGAATTTGCAACAAATATTTGGTTGAAAAATTCAAAAGACACTTATATTGATAAACTTGAAACTACTTCAAATGAAATGTCTGAAGTTGACAACTTACCAATATTAAACACAGGTAAAACTACAGGTGAAGAAATCTTAAAAGAAAGAATTAAAGAAGTTTTTGCAAAACCTTACAAGGAATTTATTGTTAAAGTAGATTCTGCATTTACTAGCCCAAATGATTTTTACATAGTAAATTATGTAAGTGAAGAAAACCACAACTTTGGACACATACCAGGTGCTGTAAGATATCAACCTAGCACATCATTATCATCTACATCAAATTTATACACTTTACCTACTGATAAAAATATATTAGTAAACTGTGAAACTGGTTTTTCAGGTGCATTTACAGTTGCGTATTTAAATATACTTGGGTACAAAGCTTCAAACTTAGCTTACGGTTCTAATAGCTTTATGAATTCTGTTCTTATAGAAAAAGGATGGAATGGGTTTAGCGATCAAGAAGTAAACAGTTACCCAATTTCAGAATAAAATAAATTACCATCACAAACATCATAATATAAACATAAACAAACAAATCATGAAAAAATTATCATCATTATTAATAGGATTATTATTAGTACCAACACTTTTTTTAACGTCATGTGACAAAAGTGATGACATAGACGGACCTGTTGTAATAGTAGAACCTACTTTTACACTATTAAAAAATTATATGGTTGACAATCAACTAGATATAAACAATGTAATATCTACTACTGCAGGAGTAAAATTTGTAACAGGAGCACCTGCATTAGCAGATTATGATGCTGCTGCATATAAAGCAAAATATTACATCATGGATATTAGATCTGCAGCTGCATTTGCAACAAGCCATATAGACGGAGCTACAAATGTACCTTTTGCAGATATTTTAACATCAGCTGCTAACAATGGAGGCAAACAAATTTTAGTTGTTTGTTATACAGGACAAACAGCATGTTATGCAGCCGCATTATTACGTATGTATGGACATCCTACTGCACAAGCTTTAAAATGGGGTATGACAGGATGGTCTGATACAACTGATTCTTGGACAAGTAAAACTGGAAATGTAGGTTCTGATAATGCTGCTAACTGGTCATTTGGTTCTGCACCAGCTTTAAGTATTTATGACGAACCAGTATTAACTAGCTTAAGCACTGAAGGTTCTGAAATTCTAAGAAAAAGAGTTGAACTTGTTGTTTCTGAAGGTTTTAAAACTGCTTCAAATGCAGATGTAATGGCTTCACCTTCAAATTATTTCGTTAATAATTACTTTAGTGAAGGAGATTATACAGGATTTGGTCATGTAAAAGGTGCTCACAGACTTTTACCATTAACATTAGCGAATGGAGAATATAAAAATTTAGATAAATCAGCTAAAGTAGTTACATATTGCTATACTGGTCAAACTTCTGCTGTTGTAACAGCATGTTTAAGAGTTTTAGGTTATGATGCTTACAGTTTAACATTTGGTATGAATGGGTTAAGCCACAGTAGTTCACAATGGAGTTCAAACCAATGGGGTGTAGATAGCAAAACAAAAAATTTACCTTTAGTAAACTAATTAAATATTTAAAAATATCTAAAATTAAAGCTCTAAAAAACAACATTAAATTATAAAATGATGTTTTATAACCAATAAGTAATTACCGTTTTTTAGAGCTTTTTAATTAAAAAATGACAAAATGAAAACAAAAATAATTTTACTTTTTTCAATATTATTTGCATTACAATTTAATACAACTTTTGCACAAGGTTGTGAAGATGATGCACCAGTTGCTGGAGCTAGTGGAGTTCCTTCAACAAGTAGTTCAACAGTGTTTGGTTATATTCAACCACAGTACAACACTTATTTTACAGATAATGGTGAAAATACTTTTAATTTCAAACGTGCTAGACTTGGTGTAAGAGGTAGAGTAAATCGTTCTTTCTCATATTACGTAGTTTTAGAAACTAGTGCTTTTATTGGTGGTGGAGACGCTTACTTATTAGATGCATTTGTAACTTATGATAAAAATGAATGGGCTAAAATTTCTTTAGGATCATTTAAACAACCTTTTGGTAGAGAAGTAACAACTGCTTGTCATTCATTAACTACTATTGATAGATCAATTGTAGCTGATCAATTAGTTGCTCCACAAAGAGATATGGGTTTAATGTTATTAGGAGGAACAAAAGAAAGTAAATTCAAGTATTCTATAGCATTAATGAACGGAAGAGGTTTAGGAATTAATGACAATAATGAGAAAAAAGATGTAACTGGACGTGCTACATATCAATTATTAGATTTTATGAATGTTGGTGCAAGTTTTAGATACGGATACCCTAACAACGAAGATGATGACAGAACTACATACGGTATAGATGCATCAATTAATTATAACGCTTTTACTCTTCAAGGGGAGTACATTTATGATGAAGGTGATTACAATAGAGCTGCTGGTGGTGGTTGTGGTTCAGAACCTTTAGAATTAGGGAATAAAAGAGAAGGTGCTTATGTAATGGCTACATATGATATTAATGAAAAATTACAACCTGTATTCAAATATGAATATTTCGATCAAGATACTCAAATCGAAAAAATTGGTTACCAAGAAAGAATGACTGTTGGTTTAAATTACTTCTTTAACAAAAGCACTCGTTTTCAATTAAATTACCAAGCAAACATTGAAACATATAATAGTATTGACAATGATGCGCTTTTAATGCAAATGCAAATAAAATTCTAATTTGAATTTTAAAACATTTATACTTATTTGAAAAAATAAACTCCTGATAATTATCAGGAGTTTATTTTTTTAGTAAATGTAACTTTGGTTTCGTAATTTTGTAAAAAATAAATTTATGAATACCAATAAAGCAATCATTAGAGAAAAACTAAATGAATACTATTCTCAAATTTTCGAAAAAGAACTTATTGACGAAATTACAAATTTAGGTATTTATAGAACTATTGAAAGTGGTAATACCCTAATTGATATTGGCGATAATATGTCGCACATACCATTAATATTAAATGGAGCCATAAAAATTATAAGAGAAGACAAAAATGGTGATGAGATTACACTTTATTTTTTAGAAAAAGGTGATACCTGCGCAATTTCATTTGTAAATTGTATCAACAGAACAAAAAGCATGTTTAGAGGTGTCGCTGAGAAAGAAACTGAAGGTATTTTTGTTCCAGTTGATAAAGTGGATGACTGGCTAAAAAAATATGAGTCTTGGAGACATTTTATTATTGACAGCTACCATATTCGTTTAATTGAGATGGTTGAATCTATTGATAGTTTGGCTTTTATGAAATTAGATGATAGATTATTGAAATTTTTGACCGACAAAGTTAAAATAATGAAAGACAACGTGTTGGTTATAACTCACCAAGAAATTGCTGTAGATTTAAACACATCAAGAGTAGTCGTTTCCCGATTACTAAAAAAACTTGAAAATGAAGGAAAAGTTAAAATAAGAAGAAATAGAATTATAATTGATAATATTTAAAATTAACTAATCAGTTTCAAATAATCAGTTTCAGATATAATTGGGACCTTTAAACTCTCAGCTTTTGAGCGCTTACTTGGTCCCATATTTTCTCCAGCTACAATATAATTAGTCTTTTTAGAAATTGAACTAGCTACTTTCCCGCCGTTATCTTCAATAGATTTTTTTAGTTCATTTCTATCAAAATGTGTAAACACACCTGATACCACAAAAATTTTCCCTTGTAAAATCGTTGTTTTACCTTCTTGAGACTCTACAGATACTTCCAATTGAACACCATATTTTTTTAAACGCTCAATCAACTGTATACTCATTAAATTAGTTGAAAAATTTATAACACTTTCGGCAATCCTATCTCCAATTTCGTCAACTAAAATTAACTCTTCAAAAGAAGCATTCAATAAATTATCAATTGACTTAAAATGGTTTGCTAATTTTTTTGCCACAGTTTCTCCAACAAATCGAATTCCCAAAGCGAATAGCACTTTTTCAAAAGGTATTTCTTTTGACTTTTCAATACCAAAAATTATATTTTGAGCAGACTTTTCTGCCATACGCTCTAATGGAATTATTTGTTCTTCTTTTAATTCATACAAATCAGCATAATTATGAATTAGCCCTTCTTTATGCAACAACTCAACCGTTTCAGCTCCTAAACCATCAATATTCATAGCTTTTCTACTAATAAAGTGCTGAATTCTACCTGTAATTTGAGTTGGACAACCGTATTCATTTGGGCAATAATGTTTTGCATCACCAATTGTTCTAACTAATTCGGTATTACAATCTGGGCAATGTGTAATATAAACTGTTGGCTGAGAATTTAAAGGTCTTGCATTTAAATCTACACCAACAATTTTAGGTATAATTTCACCTCCTTTTTCAACAAAAACGGTATCGCCAACTCTAACATCCAATTTTTCAATTTGATCGGCATTATGCAATGAAGCTCTTTTCACAATAGTTCCTGCCAATTGTACGGGTTCTAAATTTGCTACAGGAGTTATAGCTCCGGTTCTACCAACTTGGTATGTTATTTCATTTAAAACAGTACTTTCTTGTTCCGTTTTAAATTTATAAGCAATAGCCCAGCGAGGAGATTTTGCTGTATAACCTAACTCATCTTGTTGGTGTAATGAATTCACTTTTATAACAACTCCATCTGTTTCATATGGAAGTTGGTGACGTTCTTCATCCCATTTTTCAATAAAATTAAAAACCTCATTTATAGTTGAACAAATTTTTATAGTATTTGGAATTTTAAAGCCTAACTTCTTAGCCATTCCCAAAGCCTCAAAATGTGTTTTATTCGGATTCTTATCAGCAACAATTTGGTATAATAAACAATCTAATGGGCGTTTGGCAACTTCGGCACTATCTTGTAATTTTAAACTTCCACTTGCTGTATTTCTTGGATTCATGTAAGGATCTTCGCCTGCTTCAATTTTATCTTCATTCATTTTATTAAAACCTTCCAACGGCAAAATAATTTCACCTCTAATTTCAAAATTATCTACAAAAGGTTCATTCAAAACAAGTGGTATAGATTTTATAGTTTTAATATTTGCTGTAACATCATCACCTTCAAAACCATCTCCTCTAGTAACCGCGCTAACCAAAATTCCTTTTTCATATGATAGATTAATAGAAGCTCCATCATATTTTAATTCACAGGTGAAATTTATTTCTTCAGTTTCTAAAATTTTATTAATACGCTTTTCCCAATCTAATAAATCTTCTTTTGAATATGAATTATCTAAAGAATACATCCTGTTTTTATGAACAACAGTTTTAAAATTTTTAGTTATTTCGCCTCCAACTCTTTGTGTTGGAGAATTAGCATCAAAAAATTGAGGGTTTTCAACTTCTAAATTTTCTAATTCTTTCAATTTTAAATCAAACTCAAAATCTGAAATAGTTGCATTATCTAATACATAATAATTATAATTATGTAATCGTAATTCAGCTCTAAGCTTATTTATTGTTTGTTCAATAGTTAATGCCATATTCAATTTATTTCTTTGCTAAAATAATCATATTTATTGAGATTTGTTAGTTAAACTAAAACTCCAATAAACTTCCAATTTCATCTAGCATATTGTAACAATTATTACAATGCATTATGATATTTGTCATAAATATCGTTATGCAACTTAAGTAGCTTTACATAGTGATAAAAGGAACAATAAAATGAAAGCATAATTAAACTACTGACAATGAAAAACTTACTTATTTTAGGTGCCGGAACAGCAGGTACAATGATGGCTAACCACTTAAGACCAAAACTTTATTCTAATGAATGGAATATTACAATAGTTGATCAATATAAGACTCATTATTATCAGCCAGGCTTCTTATTTCTTCCATTTGATACTTACACAGAAGACCAAGTGAAAAAAGTTGGGAAAAGGTTTATTCCAAGAAATGTAAATTATATTCAAAAAAAAATAGAAAAAATTCTTCCAAAAGAAAATAAGGTAGAACTAGAAGGTGAAACTTTAGATTATGATGTATTAATAATAGCGACAGGCTCAAAAATTGCACCTGAAGAAACTGAAGGTTTAATAGGTCCACTTTGGAAAAAAGATATTTTTGATTTTTACACTTATGAAGGTTCTTTAGCTTTACGTGACAAATTACGTGATTGGGAAGGTGGTAAATTAGTAGTTCATATAACTGAAATGCCTATTAAATGCCCAGTTGCTCCTTTAGAATTTGCATTTTTAGCCGATTCATATTTCCGTAAAAAAGGAATGAGAGAAAAAGTAGAGATTACCTACGTTACTCCATTAACTGGTGCTTTTACAAAACCTACTTGCTCTACAGCTTTGGCTTATTTGTTAAAAGAAAAAAATATTCATTTGGAATCTGATTTTGCCATACAACATGTAGATAATGACAAGAAAGAAATAGTAGATTATGAAGATAGAAAAATTCCTTTTGATTTATTAGTAACCATACCAACAAATATGGGAGATGAAGTTATAGAAAAATCAGGTTTAGGTGACGATTTAAACTTTATACCAACACATCATAACACTTTACAATCATTAGCGAATGAAAACATTTTTGTTATAGGTGATGCAACTAATGTTCCGGCTTCTAAAGCAGGATCAGTTGCTCATTTCCAAGCTGAAACTTTAACCGATAATATTCTTTTATATATGGATGGATTTCCATTAAAGAAAGAATTTGATGGCCATGCAAACTGTTTTATTGAAACTGGAAATAACAAAGCTTTATTAATAGATTTTAATTACGTTACTGAACCAGTTCATGGGAATTTCCCTTTTGCAAAAATTGGACCTTTAAAGTTATTAAAAGAAAGTGTATTGAACCATTGGGGAAAATTAGCTTTTAGATGGATTTATTGGAATATGTTGTTAAAAGGTATTGCAATTCCATTTGTTTCAAGAAACATGAGCTTTAAAGGAAAAGTATTTGATATTAAACCAGATATAAAAGAATAATTATTAACTTTAAATAAAATAAAAACAACATATTATGCCAATAAAAACTATAGCAGGAGTAGATTTAAACATTTCAGAAGAAGGATATTTAGAAGATATGACTCAATGGAATGAAGAAATTGCAAAAGAAATTGCAAGTGAAATAGGAATTGAATTAACACCTAAACATTTTGAGGTTATCAATTACTTACGTGAAAAAACAGCAGCCAAAGAAGCTTTAACAATTAGACAAGTAGGAAAGTCTGGTATTGTTGATATTAAAGGATTGTATGTGTTATTCCCAAAAGGACCTTTAAAATTCTCATCAAAAATAGCAGGAATACCTAAACCAACAAGTTGTATCTAATTTAAAAAAATTAAAAAAATGGAGTCAAAAGAAAAAAAACCGTTAGAAAAGGTTTGTATTATATGTGCTAAAGGAAATTTAGAGGATGTTTATGCAACATTAGTAATGGCTAATGGAGCTGTAATGGAAGGAATAGAAACCAATGTATTTTTCACTTTTTTTGGGCTAGATGGAATCACAAAAAAAACAATGAATAATTTACACACAGCAACAACTGGAAACCCAGCTATGCGTATGCCAGGTGGATTACCTTTCCCTACTATGCTTGGTGGATTACCAGGAGTAGAGTCTGCTGTATCTGGTATGATGCGTAAACAAATGGGAGAATTAGATATGCCACCAGTAGATGAATTCTTAGAAATGATTACTGCCGGAGGTGGTACAATTTACGCTTGTAAATTGGCAATTGATATGTTTAAACTGAAAAAAGAAGATTTATCTTCTGAGGTTAAAGACATTATCACTATTGGTCAATTTTATGAATTATGTGATGGTGACAGAACACAAATTATATTTACTTAATCCTTTTCATTAAAGAATAAAAAGCCAAATCAATTCATTGATTTGGCTTTTTTTATTTATATACTTTATGAAAAATTACACTTGCTAACAATACTAATAATAAGCAAATCTTCTTACTTGTGAAATATATCTTGCCAATCTAATAACTTGGTGTGTATACCCATATTCATTATCATACCAAACATATAAAACAACATTCTTACCATCATTATTAGAGATAGTAGCATTACTATCAAAAATAGCTGGTGCAGATGTACCAACAATATCTGACGAAACCAATTCATTACTAAATGAATATCTTATTTGTTCAACCAAATTACCTTCTAAACAATATTTTTTCAATGTTGTATTAATTGTTTCTTTACTTGCCGCATTTTCTAGGCGAAGATTTAAAATTGCTAAAGAACCATTTGGAACAGGAACACGAATTGCATTTGAAGTTAATTTACCTTCAAATGAAGGCAATGCTTTAGAAACTGCACTTCCAGCTCCAGTTTCAGTAATTACCATGTTTAATGCAGCTGCTCTTCCTCTTCTATATTTTTTATGAAAATTATCTACTAAATTTTGATCGTTAGTATATGCATGAATAGTTTCTAAATGCCCATTAATTACTCCGAAATTATCTTCAATTACCTTTAAAACAGGAGTTATAGCATTTGTAGTGCAAGAGGCGGCTGAAAATATATTCACTTTATTTGGATCATAGTTTGCATGATTTACACCATAAACAATATTAGGAACTCCTTTTCCTGGTGCTGTTAATAATACTTTTGCGATTCCTTTTGCTTTTAAATGTCTTCCTAAAGCTTCTTCATCTCTAAAAGCGCCCGTATTATCTATAACTAAAGCATCAGAAATTCCATAAGAAGTATAATTAATTTCTTCAGGAGTATTTGCTGAAATCATATGAACTGTGGTCCCATTAATTATTAAAGCCTTTTTATCAATATCCACTCGTACAGTACCATGAAAATCACCATGAATAGAATCATTTCTTAACAATGAAGCTCTTTTTTCTAAAACAGATTCAGATATTTCTCCTCTCGTAACAATTGCTCTCAATCGCATTAAGTTTCCTTTCCCTGTTCGTGCCATTAATTCACGTGCTAATAAACGACCTATTCTTCCAAAACCATAAAGAACAACATCTTTAGCTTCAATTTCACTGGAGTTTTTGGCATCTTTTAATTTCAATTCAACAAATTTCGGTATAGAATGCTCATTGTTCTCTAATTGAAATTCATACACTAATTTGCCTATATCAATTTTTGAAGGAGGTAATTTATGATTTTTAATTTCCTTAGCAATTTCTACAGCATCAAAAATTGAAATTGGTTTTTCTACAAAATCACTAGCATATTCTACCAAATTAAGTAGTTCACTAACATTTCTATCTAACAGTTGATTCCTAAATAAAATTAATTCAACTGTATCATCATACCACAAATCACTAATAATTCTAATAAATTCTACAGTTGCTCTTCTTCTGTCTGCTTGAAAAGCTAGCTCTTTTTCGTAAAGTTCGTTAAATGACATTTTGAGTTTTGTTATTTAAATTTTCAGCAAAAGTACCTATTTCAAACGTTTTCGCAAACCTTTTACCCATAAAAAAAACCTCTCAAATTTTGAGAGGTTTTTAAAACATTTAAAAATATTATCTAAAAATATAACGCTCCGTTTCACCTTTTAAATTTAACATTTCAATACGCAATACTTCATCATTGGTTTTATTTGCAATCATATCGTTTACATCATCAACTGAAATAACTTTTTTATTATTAATAGCTGTAATTACATATCCGTTTTTAACTCCATAATACAACAATTCTTTATTAGAAATAGCTGTTATTTTTACACCGTTAGCTATATCTAATTTCTTTAATTCACTTTTATCTAAATTTTTCAATTCTAATCCTATAGCTGAAATTTTACTTTTTTCATTTTTAGTTAATATTACATTTACTATTTTTTGTTTACCATCTCTTAAAAAAGTTACTTCAACAACATCATTAGGTCTTTTAGTTCTTAAAAAACCTTGTAAATCAGCAAACGTAGAAATTTTTACTTCATTTAATTTAATTATAATATCATTTTGCTTCAAACCTACTTTTTGAGCACCTGAATTCTCTACAATTCCTGAAATATAATAACCTTCAGTATCGGCTATTTTTAATTCTTCAGCTACCTTATTATTAAGTTCACCACCATACACACCCAACACTGCCTTTTGAACATTCCCAAATTCCATTAAATCTTCAACAACTTTTTTAGCTATGCTTGAAGGAACCGCAAAAGAATACCCAATAAAAGATCCTGTTTGAGAGGAAATTGCTGTATTAATCCCAATTAATTCACCTCTAGTATTTACCAAAGCACCACCACTATTTCCTGGGTTTACGGCTGCATCTGTTTGAATAAACGAGTCTACACCCTTATTCCCGTCTAAATCTCTACCTTTTGCACTTATAATTCCTGCGGTTACTGTTGATGTTAAATTATAAGGATTTCCTACAGCCAATACCCACTCACCTACTTTTATACTATTAGAATCTCCAAAAGTAACATACGCTAAACCTGTTGCTTCAACTTTTAACAAAGCAATATCATTCGTTGCGTCAGTTCCAATTAATTTAGCTTTATAGTTCTTTTTATTATTTAAAGTTATTTCAATTTCAGTAGCGTTTTTAATAACATGGTTATTAGTAATAATATATCCATCAGAAGAAATTACCACTCCACTACCAGTTCCTACTTGAGAATATTGTTTAGCTCCACTTCCCTGACCATAAAAAAATTCTGCTCGAGGATCTCGTATAGTCTTATAAAATGTGTTTTTAACGTGTACTACCGAATTTAGTGTTTTTTCAGCGGCAACAGTGAAATCTGTATTTTCTGTTGAGGCAACCATCGTGTTTTTATAATTTACAGGAAAAGCACCAACTAAAGAGTCGTTCGATTTTTGAATAATAATTTGAGGCTTTTCAATAAATAATTTATACGTACCTAATGTGAGAGCTCCTCCAATGGCAGAAAACAATATAATGCTTGCTATTTTTTTCATATTTAAAGATTTAATAAAATAATAACCCAAAATTAATACAATATTGTATTCGTAAAAATGCTTTAACTGTTTATTAACGCTGTTTTAACTCATTTTAACATTTTAAATCGAGCTATAAATTTTTAGTTAAAAATTCAATGAATTTATTACATTTGCATTAATGAAAATACATTTTTACAAATATCAAGGAGCAGGAAATGATTTTATTATGATTAATAATAGAAACAATACGTTTCCAAAAAATGATATAAAACTAATTAGTAAATTGTGTGATAGACGATTTGGTATTGGTGCAGATGGATTAATTTTATTAGAATCTTCAGATAAAAGCGATTTTACGATGGTGTATTTTAATGCAGATGGTAATGTAAGTACTATGTGCGGAAATGGTGGAAGATGCATAGTGGCTTTTGCTAAACAATTAAGTATTGTTAAAAATGAAACTACTTTTGATGCAGTTGATGGGTTTCATTTTGCCTCCATTAAAAATGACATAGTAAATTTACAGATGGGTGATGTTGATACTGTTGCAGAATTTGAAAATTATTCATTTTTAAATACGGGATCACCACATCATGTTAGTTTTAGTGACAAAATTTCAAATATAAATGTAAAAGAAGAAGGTGCTAAAATAAGATACGGAGCTCCCTATTTTAAGGAAGGCACTAACGTAAATTTTGCAGAACAAATTTCAGATAATTCATTTAAAGTTAGAACCTACGAACGTGGCGTTGAAGATGAAACTTTAGCCTGCGGCACTGGAGTTACTGCCGTTGCATTAGCCGCTAATAAATTAAATAAAACAACTGCAAACAACATAAATATTGAAGTTTTAGGAGGGCATTTAGAAGTTTCATTTAAAAGAGAAGGGAATTCCTATACAAATGTATTTTTAAAAGGTCCTGCTCAATTTGTTTTTGAAGGAAATATTACTATTTAATGGCAACTTTACTAGGAGAAAATATCAACTTACGTGCTTTAGAGCCTGAAGATTTAGACTTTTTATTTTCAATAGAAAATGATGAATCATTTTGGGAATTAAGTAGTACGCAAGCACCGTATTCAAAACATATTTTACAAAAGTATATTGAAAACTCACATCAAGATATTTATGAAGCAAAACAATATCGATTTGTGATTTGTGACATTAATAATACACCTGTTGGATTGATTGATTTATTTGAATTTAATCCCCTTCACAAACGTGTAGGTATTGGAATTTTAATTACCTCTAAAAATCAAACAAAAAGATACGGTTTTGAAGCCTTAGAAATGGTTATTGATTATGCTTTTACTTACTTAAATGTGCATCAAATTTTTGCAAATATTACTTCAGATAATTTAAAGAGTATTTCACTTTTTGAAAAATGTAATTTTAAAAAAGTAGGGACAAAAAAAGATTGGATATATTCAAATACCAATTTTAAAGATGAAATCTTATACCAATTAATAAAAAACACTAATGAATCTTAAACAACTATTTATATTAATTTTTAGTTTAATACTAATAATTGGAGGAGTGTTAGCATTTAACTTTTATAATAAAATATACAAGTCAAATACTACAAAAGAGGGTTTTTTATATATTCCAACAAATAGTAATTTTGAAGATGTTGAAAATCTAATTCGTCCATTTTTAAAAAGGACACAGCCATTTATTTGGGTTTCTAACAAAAAAAACTATCCAAATTCGATAAAACCTGGAAAATTTCACATTTCAAAAGGAATGAATAATAATAGTTTGGTTAATTTATTACGAAGTGGAAAACAAACAACTGTTAAATTATCATTTAATAACCAAGATACCTTCGAAAAATTTGCTGGTAGAATTTCTGAACAAATTGAAGCTGATTCTATTTCTCTTTTATCTACTTTAACCAATCCTTCATTTATATCTGAGGCTGGTTTTAATGTAAATAACGCAATTGGAATGTATATTCCAAATACCTATGAATTTTATTGGAATACTTCCGCAGAAGAATTTAGAAATAAAATGCTTAATGAGTACCATAAGTTTTGGAATACTTCACGCATAGAAAAAGCTAAAAACTTAAGTTTATCAAAAAATGAAGTTATAATACTCGCTTCAATTGTTCAAAAAGAAACAGCTTCTGTAAGTGAAAGACCAATGGTAGCCGGACTCTATTTAAACAGATTAAAAGATAAATGGCCATTGCAAGCAGATCCTACCATTATTTTTGCTATAAAAAAGAAACTTGGAAATGATACAATAATCAAAAGGGTTTTAACTAAAGATTTACAAATTAACTCACCATACAATACCTATATTAATAATGGGTTACCTCCTGGTCCAATTGCGATGCCTGATATATCTTCTATTGATGCTGTGCTAAATCCAGCAATGCATGAGTTTTATTATATGTGTGCAAGTATTACTACTGCTGGCAGACATGAATTTGCAAAAACATTAGCTCAACACAATAAAAACGCTATTAAATACCAGTCATGGCTTAGTAAGCAAGGTGTAAATAGGTAACATATCAAATCACTACTTCACAAAGTGATTATACTTTCTTAATCATTTTAACATAAATAATCTTAAACTATTCACTTTTATCAACAAAATCACACATTTGTTAACAATTTGTTAATTTAAAAAATAAATTAGTATATTTATTGTCAAATTAAAAAGATACTGTACATTTGCACCCGGAAATTTAGAAGGTAATTAACACCTATAAATTATGAAAAAAGTAATAGTAATTTTTGGTTTATTGATCTTAGGAGCTATAATATCTAGTTTTTCTAAAGACGAAAAAACCCTGAACAAAAGCATTTCTCTTATTAAAGAAATCAGCTCAGTTCCTACTGAAAAAGAAATTATACCTCATTATTATAACATTCCATTTGTAGGTAATTCATTTAACGGATTCAAAGAAGCAGTTGCTTTTAAAGAATCTCAAGGAGATTATAATGTTGTTAACACACTAGGTTATTTAGGTAAGTATCAATTTGGAAGATCTACCTTAAAAAGATTTAAAATTCACGATACTCAACTATTTTTAAATACTCCTGAATTACAGGAAGATGCTTTTATAGCACTTTGTTCTGTAAATAAATGGATATTAAGAAAAGATATTAAACGTAGCGTTGGAAAAAACATAAATGGTATTAAAATTACTGAATCTGGTATTCTTGCAGCTGCACACTTATCTGGAGCAGGAAATGTAAAAAAATATCTTAGAAGTAACGGTGAAGACAGATTTAAAGATGCCTACGGTTCTTCAATTCAACACTACTTAAAAGAATTTTCAG
>NZ_CALAEQ010000263.1 GCF_937891065.1 uncultured Lutibacter sp.
ATTTTTAAATATTCCGCAAAAATACACATTTTTTTAAAGTAATAGTTCTTATAATTCAATCTATTAAAAGAAATGATTGATTCAATAAAAAGTAGTAATTTTATTTTTTAAATAGACTTATTTTTTGGAATTAGAAATTCAAATAAAAACCTTACCAACACTTCCTGGTGTTTATCAATATTATGATAAAAACGGGACTATTTTATATGTAGGAAAAGCAAAAAACTTAAAAAAAAGAGTTTCATCTTATTTTACTAAAAATCATGAATACGGCAAGACCAAAATATTGGTAAAAAAAATAGCCAATATTAAGCACATTGTTGTTGATACAGAAACTGATGCTTTGTTGTTAGAAAACAACTTGATTAAAAAATACCAGCCACGTTACAATGTTTTATTAAAAGATGATAAAACGTATCCTTGGATTTGTATTAAAAAAGAACGATTTCCAAGAGTATTTTTAACTAGAAATGTAATAAAAGATGGCTCTGAATATTTTGGACCTTATACTTCAGTTAGAACGGCAAAAGCACTGTTAGATTTAATTAAAGAATTGTATTTGTTACGTAGTTGTAATTATGATTTAAGTGAAAAAAATATTGAAGATCAAAAATACAAAATATGTTTAGATTTTCATATTGGGAATTGTAAAGGTGGTTGTGAAGGCTTACAAACTGAATTAAGTTACAACGAAGATATAGGCGCAATTAGAAATATTATTAAAGGAAATTTTAAAGAGTCTTTAAAGTTATTTGAAGATTTAATGATGCGATATGCGAATGACATGGAGTTTGAAGAAGCTCAAAAAATAAAAGAAAAAATAGCATTGTTAGCAAATTACCAAGCAAAATCTACGGTTGTAAATCCATCAATAACAAATGTTGATGTTTTTTCAATTATTTCAGACGAAACTTATAGTTACGTTAACTTTTTTAAAATTATCAACGGCGCAATTATTCAATCCTATACAACTGAAATTAAAAAGAAATTAGACGAAACAGATAAAGAGTTATTGGAATTAACAATTGTAGAAATTAGGCAGCGATTTAACTCACAATCTAAAGAAATTTATGTGCCTTTTGAAGTAGATTTAGGTGAAAATCTAAAAGTAACAATTCCTAAACTTGGCGATAAGAAACGAATTGTAGATCTAAGCCTTAGAAATGCCAAATATTATAGGCAAGAGCGTTTTAAGCAAATTAAAATTGTGGATCCTGATAGGCATGTAAACAGAATTATGGCTCAAATGCAGAAAGATTTACGATTAACAGTTGAGCCAAGACATATTGAATGTTTTGATAATTCAAATATACAGGGAACAAATCCGGTTTCAGCTTGTGTGGTTTTTAAAAACGGAAAGCCAAGTAAAAAGGATTATAGACATTTTAATATTAAAACTGTTGAAGGGCCCGACGACTTTGCTTCAATGGAAGAAGTAGTTTTTAGACGTTACAAGCGTTTGCTTGAAGAAGGACAAGATTTACCTCAGTTAATTGTAATTGATGGAGGAAAAGGACAATTATCAGCTTCATTAAAAAGTTTAGATGTATTAGGTTTAAGAAATAAAATTGCAATAATAGGAATTGCAAAAAGGTTGGAAGAAATTTATTATCCAGAAGATTCAGTACCAATGTATTTAGATAAAACGTCTGAAAGTTTAAAAATAATTCAGCAATTAAGAAACGAGGCGCATAGGTTTAGTATTACTCATCATCGAAATAAAAGAAGTAAAAATTCTTTAACGAATGAGTTTGAACAAATCCCAGGAATTGGAAAGCAAACTATTGTATCTTTATTGAAACATTTTAAGTCAACAAAAAGAGTTTCTGAAGCTTCATTTGAGGCTATTGAAAAAATAGTTGGAAAAAGTAAAGCAACAAAAATTGTAAATTATTATCAAAAAAAATAACAATGAAAAAGCTTCTAATAATAACTTTTCTATTTTCTATAACTTTTGTTTTTTCACAAGAGATTAATGAAAAAAAAGATATTAAAGTTGGACTTGTACTTAGTGGAGGAGGGGCAAAAGGTTTGGCTCATGTTGCTGTTCTTAAAGTGTTAGAAGAAGCAGGTGTACGTGTAGATTATATAGGAGGAACAAGCATGGGGGCGATAGTAGGTTCGTTATATGCTTCAGGTTATAATGCTAAGGAGCTAGATTCTATAGTTAAATCCATTAATTTTTATAAACTTTTAACAAATGATTTACCACGTAAATCAAAACCATTTTACGAAAAAGAAAATGGCGAAAAATATGCTTTGTCCTTACCTATTAGGGGTAAAAAGGTAGGAATTCCAAGAGCTTTATCAGAAGGGCAAAATGTATTAAATCTATTAACTGAATTAACTCAACATGTTAATAATATCAATGATTTCAGTGAGTTACCCATTCCGTTTGTATGTATAGCAACCAACTTAGAAACAGGAGAACAAGTAACATTAAATAAAGGATTTTTACCTGAAGCAGTGAAAGCAAGTGGTTCATTTCCAACATTGTTAGCACCTGTTATGATTGATGGAAAATTATTAACAGATGGAGGTATTGTCAATAATTTTCCTGTTGATGAAGTAAAAGCTATGGGAGCAGACATTATTATTGGAGTTGATATACAAGGAGGTTTAGAAGCTAAAGATGAATTAGATTCAGCAGTAAAGATATTAGACCAAATAGTTGGCTTTCAGATGTATAAAAATTCAGATTCTAAATATGAGAATGTTGATTTATTAATTCAACCAAATGTTGACGATTATAATGTAGTTTCTTTCGATAAAATGGATGAAATAATGAATATAGGAGATATTGCTTCTCGTAAAAAGTTTGATGAATTAAAGGATATTGCAGATAAACAAATTAAAAAAGAAACTAAAAGAATTAGTCTTACACATTCTCAAAAATTTCACATTAAAAGAATTGATATAGAGGGGAATACGCATTATTCAAGAGCTTATATATTAGGGAAATTAAATTTAAAGAAGACAGATACAACAAGTTATAGGCGATTAATTGAAAGTATAAATAATTTAGCTGCTACAAGTAATTTTGAAAATATTCAATATAGAATATTAGATGAAAAAGATGGAAGTGTTGTGAAATTTAACGTAAAAGAAAGTGGAATTTCAAATTTTTTAAAATTAGGAGTACACTATGACCACTTATATAAAACAGGTATTTTGTTAAACACAACAGCAAAGCATGTTTTTTCTAAAAATGATGTTCTTTCTGCAGACCTTATTTTAGGAGATAATATTAGATATAATTTTAATTATTTTATAGATAATGGTTTTTATTGGAGTTTTGGGATAAAATCTAGATATAATTTTTTTAATGCCGGTGTGAATTTTGAAGAAGGGAATGTAAATAAAATTAAATTAGAATATGAAGATTTCACAAATCAAGCTTATTTTCAAACAGTATTTAGTAGAAAATTTGCGCTTGGAATAGGATTAGAACATAAAAAAATTAAAACATTTTCTGAGACAATTTCAACTGAAGAGGCTAATAGTAAAGCGCATTATTTGAATTTGATTTCATATATTAAATTAGATACTTACGATAAAAAGTACTTTCAAAAAAAGGGCTTTTACCTAAATGTAGATTTCAGATGGTACTTAAGTTCTTCAAACGCCAATATAAACTTTGTTTCATTTTCTCAATTAAAAGGAAAATTAGGAATGGCACATACTTTTTTCAATAAATTAACAGGGCATTTTATTTCAGAAGCAGGTATTACCATTGGTGATAATGATAATAGAGTTTTAGATTATAATGTTGGTGGTTATGGTGAAAATTATATAAATACGTTTATATCATTTAATGGATATGATTTTGCAGAACTAAATTCTAATTCGTTTTTAAAATCGGCTTTCACACTTAGGTATGAGTTTTTACCTAAAAATTATATGTCTGCAACTGCTAATTATGCAAGAGTTGAGAGTGATTTATTTAATGAAGGTAAAATTTTCGATAATACTAAATCGGGTTATATGGTAGGGTATGGTTTGGATACTTTTTTAGGACCTGTAGAAGTTAATTATTCGTGGTCACCAGATCATAAGGAAAGTTATTGGAATTTTAACGTTGGGTATTGGTTTTAAAAAAAGCCCTGCATAAAATGCAGGACTTTTAGATATTGTAAATGCCTTATTTAATTAATTCACCTTTATCATCGATAAAATCAAATTTTAAATATTGGTAAGCATCTCTCGGTAAAATTTTAATCCACTTTTTATATTTTATAAACCATCGTTGCTGAATTGATGGAATTCCTTTTTTTAGATAAGCTGCAATAAAAGGATGTACATTTAGTACAATCTTTTTATGATCTTTTAAAATAATAAGCTTATCAAGTTCCGCATTTATTGTATCTAATATTACAATAGGTGCTTCAACTTCTCCAGAACCACTAGGATTTGGTTCTTGAGTTTTAATCACCATTTCAGGTCGTACTCTTTGTCTAGTAATTTGAATTAAACCAAACTTACTTGGAGGGAGTATTTTATGCTTTGTTCTATCAAATGCCATTTCAGCTTTTAAATGATCATATAACTTTTGTCTATGTTCAGCTGTGTGCATATCAATAAAATCAACAACTATAATACCACCCATATCTCGCAATTGTAACTGCCTAGCAACTTCTGAGGCTGAAATTAAATTAACTTCAAGCGCTGTATCTGCTTGTGATAATGCTTTATTTGAGCGATTACCACTATTTACATCAATTACGTGAAGTGCTTCAGTATGTTCAATTACCAAATAAGCTCCTTTACTCATTGAAACTGTTCGTCCAAATGATGTTTTTATTTGACGTTCAATTCCAAATTTTTCAAAAATTGGAACGGTTGATTCATATAAATTTACAATAGACTCCTTTTCTGGAGCAATTTCTTGTAAATATTCTTTAATTTCTAAAAACAAAACTTCATCGTTTGTAACAATGTTTGTAAAAGAGTCATTAAATAAATCTCTTAAAATTGAAGAGGCTCTGTTTAATTCACTTAATACTTTTACGGGTGTTTGTTGTGTGTTTACGGATTTTACCTTTTTACACATTGCCACCCAACGCTCTAATGAGTTTTGTATATCTCTATCAAGTTCTGCAACTTTTTTATTAACAGCTACAGTTCTTATAATGACACCAAAACCTTTAGGCTTAATGCTTTTAACAAGTCTTTTTAAACGTTCTTTTTCTTCTAAATCAGTAATTTTTTGTGATACTGAAACTCTATCAGAGAAAGGAACTAAGACCATATATCTACCAGCAATAGATAGTTCAGAACTCATACGAGGTCCTTTGGTAGAAATTGGTTCTTTTACAATTTGTACTAATGAATTTTGTCCTGTTTTTAATGCGTCAACGATACTTCCATTTTTGTCGATATCGTTTTCTAATTGAAAATTGTTTAAAGTGTAATCTTTAATTTTACCTGTGCTAATACCTTTTATAAACTTGTTTAATGATAATAATTGT
Source organism: uncultured Lutibacter sp. (assembly GCF_937891065.1). Lineage (GTDB taxonomy): Bacteria > Bacteroidota > Bacteroidia > Flavobacteriales > Flavobacteriaceae > Lutibacter. The sequence continues at coordinate 5,469 of NZ_CALAEQ010000263.1, forward strand.
GCCCCTAAATCTTGGTAATGTAAAAAGCCGTCTTTTTCGTAACCTACGTTAACAAATGAGGCGTTTAAACCAGATAAAACTTTTCCGATTTTAGCTAAAAAAATATCTCCTACAGAGAATTTATTTCCATTTGTTTCTTTGTTAAGGGCTGTTAATTTACCATCTTTTAATAAGGCAAAATCAATATCAGAGGAGTTTGATCTAATAATTAATTCCGTTTTCACTCTGAATTGTTTTTATGTTCAAGCGTTTAAACTTAAACTATTTATAATTAGTTTTTACAGGATTTGTACCCAACAATATTTACAATAAAATTGTAAATATCTATTTCAATGAACTTTAAATTATAAAGAAAAAAGTAAGCTTAGCTTACTTTTTCTTTTTGTGTCTATTCGCTCTTGCTCTTTTTTTACGTTTATGAGTAGAGATTTTTGCTCTTTTTCTTTTTTTACCACTTGGCATAATAAAAGGATGTTTTTAAGTTAATAAATTATATTGTATCTATGATACACTTACTTTAGTTTTTACTCCTTCTACAAATACTTTTGCAGGTTTAAAAGAAGGGATATTGTGTGCAGGAATTTTAATAGTTGTATTTTTTGAAATGTTTCTTCCTGTTTTTTCAGCTCTTGTTTTGATAATAAAACTACCAAATCCTCTTAAATAAACATTGTCACCTTTTTCTAAAGATACTTTTACTTCGTCCATAAACGCTTCAACAGTTGCTAAAACATCTGCTTTTTCTATTCCAGATTTGTCTGAAATACTTGATACGATTTCCGCTTTCGTCATTTTTATTATTGTTATATATGTTATTATAAAATTAAGACGGCAAATATAGGATTTATAAATCAATTTTAAAAAGTTAATTCATTAAAATTTAATCAATTAAATCTTGTATTATTGCGTTTTACAAAAAAACGGATGAAATTTTCTAATCAACTAGTATTATGGTACTTAAGTAATAAAAGAGATTTACCTTGGAGAGCTACTGTAAATCCATACAAGATTTGGTTGTCCGAAATTATTTTACAGCAAACTCGAGTTGACCAAGGGATGTCATATTATCTTAAATTTATTGAGAATTTTCCTACTATAAATGAGCTAGCTTCTGCTTCAGAAGAGCAAGTATTAAAATTATGGCAAGGGTTAGGCTATTATTCAAGAGCAAGAAACTTACATTTTTCAGCAAAATATATAGTTTATGAACTCAATGGCGAATTTCCTTTAACTTATAATGAGTTAATTAAATTAAAAGGAGTTGGAGATTATACTGCCTCAGCAATAGCATCTATTTGTTTTAACGAAGCAACAGCTGTAGTTGATGGAAATGTTTACAGAGTATTGTCTCGTTATTTTGGTATAAACACTACTATTAATTCAACTAAAGGAATTAAAGAGTTTAAACAATTAGCTCAACAATTATTAGATTCTAAAAATTCGGGAACCCACAATCAGGCGGTTATGGAATTTGGAGCTAGAATGTGTAAACCTCAAAATCCAGAATGTGAAACCTGTCCATTAAGTAATAGTTGCGTAGCATTGGATAAAAAACTGATTAAAGAACTTCCTGTAAAAGAAAAAAAGATAACAATAAAAAAAAGGTATTTTAACTATTTAGTAATTCAAACTGAAGATAATAGGACTAAAATTGTTAAACGAAATAAAGGTATTTGGATAAATCTATATGAGTTTCCTTTAATTGAAACACAAAGTGAAATTGAAGAAAATCAACTCATTGAACATGAGAAGTTTGAAGAATTGTTTGAGAATATATCCACATCAATTAAACTTTTTAACAAAGACATTATAGTACATAAATTATCTCATCAGCACATTTACACTAAATTTTGGGTGGTAAATACTCAATCTTCAGAAGATTTTACACTTTCTTGGGATACTATTAGAAAATATCCAGTTTCTTCATTGATAGATAATTTTATAAACGAATATAAAACACACTGAATTTTTTAGTACTTTTGATATATAAATGAATTATAAATTATGGCTGGTACAATTAACAAAGTAATACTTATTGGGCATTTAGGAGATGATGTTAAAATGCACTATTTTGAAGGTGGTAATGCTATTGGACGTTTCCCTATTGCAACTAATGAGACTTATACTAACAAGCAAACTGGAGAAAAAATAACATCTACAGAGTGGCACAATATTGTTGTTAGAAATAAATTGGCTGAAATTTGCGAAAAATATTTAACTAAAGGTGATAAAATTTACTGCGAAGGCCGTATAAAAACACGTCAATGGGAAGATGATGCTGGAAATAAAAGGTATACTACTGAAATTCATGTAGTTGATATGACATTTTTAACTACTAAAAAAGAGTTAAATGCACCACAGCAAGCACCTACTACAAAAATAGAAAAAGCGGCTACTTCTGAGCAATCAATAAATGATGTTGCAGATGATGACTTGCCTTTTTAAGTTTAACTAAATTGAAATTATATTGGACCCTGAACCCACATTTTTACTTATTTTATTTATTGAAAGTATTGATTATTGGTTAATATCAAGTGTATTTGCACTTATTTTACTTTTGTTGCTTTCTGCTTTAATTTCCGGAACAGAAGTTGCATTTTTTTCATTAACGAAAGAAGATATAACCAAAGCTTCTGGATCTAAATCTAACATACAAAAGCTTGTAGTTAAATTATTAGAGAATCCAAAAGAATTACTAGCAACCATACTTATTTCAAACAATTTTATTAATATTTTAATTGTTTTAATATTTGCATACATAGGAGATACTGTATTTGCTCAAATCTCTTCCGATGTATTGAAATTTGGGATTGAAGTTATTTTAGTTACTTTTTTAATTTTGTTGTTTGGTGAAGTTTTACCTAAAGTATATGCCACAAGAAACTCGTTAAAATTCGCTTCTTTTATGGCGTATCCAATTAAAATTTTAAACTCGTTACTTGCTATAGTTAGTATTCCTTTAATGAACCTAACTAATGTTGTTGAAAACAGACTCGGCAAAAAACAATCAAATTTATCTGTAGAAAAATTATCACAAGCACTTGAATTAACTTCAAATGAATCTACAACAAAAGGCGAACAAAAAATATTAGAAGGTATTGTAAATTTCGGGAATACGGAAACAAGTCAAATTATGATTCCTAGAATTGATATTTTTGCGCTTTCAGTTACAGAATTATATGAAGATGTTGTTGCTAAAATTGTTGAAAAAGGGTATTCAAGAAACCCTGTGTATAAAGAAAATACGGACGAAATTATTGGTGTATTATATGCGAAAGATTTGTTACCTTATTTAAATGAAACAAATTTTAATTGGCAAAAACTAATAAGAGAACCTTATTTTGTTCCTGAAAATAAAAAATTAGACGATTTATTGAAAGAATTTCAAGAGAAGAAAAATCATTTAGCAATAGTTGTTGATGAATATGGAGGAACAAGTGGTATTGTAACTTTAGAAGATGTAATTGAAGAAATTGTTGGTGATATTAGTGATGAATTTGATGACGAAGAATTATTATATTCAAAATTAGATGCAAATAATTACTTGTTTGAAGGAAAAATTAACTTAAGAGATTTTTATAAAATTTTAGAAATTGAAAATTCAGAATTATTTGAAGACCATAAAGGGGAATCTGAAACGGTTGCTGGGTTTATTTTAGAGGTTTGTGGAAAATTTCCGAGAAAAAATGAAATAATAAAATTTGCGAATTGCGCGTTTAAAATAGAGTCAATGGATAAAAAGAGAATTAAACAAGTTAAAGTTACAATCCAAAGAGATATTTAAAACTGTATAATGAAAAAATTTAGTGTAGTAATAATTCTTGCTGTTTTTTTATTTTCTTGTGGAAATGAAATTGTTCCAAAGCCAAAACCCTATTTAACGCTAAAATATCCAATATCTTCTTATAAAAAAATTGAAACAAATTGCCCGTACAGTTTCGAAATTTCGAATCTAGCAAATATTAATTTTAAAAATAATTGCTGGGCATCTATAGAATATCCTCAGTTAAAAGCCACTATTCATATTTCTTATAGAAAAGTTGAAGGTAATTTAAATGAAATTTTAAAAGAAATAGAAAAACTAACTTTTGAACATACCATAAAAGCAGATGCAATTCCTGATTATAGACCTTTTGAAAATTTAGATGAAAAAGTTTTTGGAAAATTGTACAATATTGAAGGAAATGTAGCAACAAATATTCAATTTAGGGTAACAGACAGTGTGAAAAATGTACTTTCAGGCGCATTGTACTTTTATGCAAAACCTAATTATGATTCAATTGTTCCTGCAATAAAATACTTAGAAAAGGACATAATTCATTTGATTGAAACTTTAGAATGGAAATAAATGACAACAAACAATTTTAAATACACAAAGATAATTAGAAGTTGGTTGATAGTTGGATTAATCATGTTAGTTGGGCAGGTTATTTTAGGTGGAATTACGCGTTTAACAGGTTCAGGGCTCTCAATAACACGTTGGGATATTATTACAGGTATTATTCCTCCATTAAATGCAGAACAATGGGTTAAAGCGTTTGAATTGTATAAAGAAACACCTCAGTTTCATAAAATAAATTCAATGTTTACTATTCAAGATTTTAAATTTATTTATTTCTGGGAATACTTTCATAGGCTTTGGATACGATTATTAGGATTCATTTTCTTAATTCCATTTATAATTTTTGTTTTAAAAAAACAATTAGATTTTTATTTAGTAAAACGGTTAGCATTGGTAATTTTATTAACAATACTAACGGCATCTGCTGGTTGGATTATGGTGCAAAGTGGTTTAGTGAATAGACCTTGGGTAAATGCCTACAAACTTACAATTCATTTTGTATTTGCCATCTTAGTGATTTGGGCAATGCTAAAAACAATTGCTGATGTTTACTTGCTAAGTTCTAATAAAGAAAATCTTAGAAAACCAATAGTATCAGTTGTTGTAGCTATCACATTTTTACAAATGGTTTTTGCTGGATTAATTGCAGGAATGAGAGCAGGGCTGTATTACCCAACTTGGCCTGATATGAATGGAGAATTTATTCCCAGTGTATTATTAAAATCGAGTAATTGGAATTGGGGAAATATGATAAATTACGATAGTTATTTATTTGCTCCAGCATTTATACAGTTAACACATAGAATGTTAGCTTATTTATTAGGTGGTTTAACTATTTATATGTTTTTTAAATTAAAAGGTAAAGTTGAAGAAATTTCAAAAAAATGGTTAGTTATTTCTTTAATTTTAGTTGTAGCTCAAATAGTTTTGGGAATTCTTACTGTATTATATGTAAAAGGACAAATACCTTTGTTTTTTGGTGCTAGCCATCAATTAGTAGGATTGCTATATTTTATGAGTTTATTATTTTTATATTACTCATTAAGAAAAAAGAAGGCATAAAAAAAAGCTTCAATTTATTGAAGCTTTTTTAAATTTTTGAAGATAAAAATTATTCTTTTACAGCTTCAATTACTTCGTCAATTACTTCTTCAGTTGCAGTTGCAAGACTATCAACAGCTACTTCAACTTCTTCTACTACAGGTGCAACAACTTCTTCAACAGCAGGAGCAACTTCTTCTACTTTCGGTGTTTCTTTACAAGAAATAGCAATAACACTTACTAAAGCGATTGCGATTAAAAATTTAATGTGTTTCATTTTAGATTGATTTTTATTTAAAGGCAAATTTAAGACAAATTTATGACAATTAATTTTTTTTATTTAATTTCTTCAATAATTTTTTTAAGGTCAGTTGATTTGATCACTTTATATAAATCACCACCTGCAATACCATTTATTTTAGCAATTAAATTTTCTTTACTTAGTTTGTTTTCATCATACGTAAATTGTCCTTTTTTCGCTTCAAAGCTGACCTTTGAGTAAGTTACACCATCAACTTTAGATAATTTAGATTCAATTAATCTAGCACAACCAATTTCACAGGTCATTCCTTCAATTTCTACCTCTAAGCTCTTAAAACTGGCTGCAACTTCAATTATTCCCTCTTTTTTTGTTTCATTGCATGCTAACAACACAAAAGATATGATGAATACTGTTATATATTTTTTCATAATTGATTTTTATTTGATTTAAAAGCAAATTTATAAACTAATAATTTTTAAAACGAATAATTATACGATTTTTGCACTTTAATTTGATTAAATGGAAAATAAAAAATTACGTTGGGTTTATTTAATTGCACTTTCAATTATCTGGGGAAGTTCATTTATTCTAATGAAAAAAGCACTAATTGGTTTAACTCCAGTACAAGTTGGTGCGCTTAGAATCTTAATTACATCCTTATTTTTATTATTAATTGGATTTAAACGATTACTAAGAATTAAAAAAAGGCATTGGTATTATTTAACTTTAAATGGTTTTGTAGGTACATTTTTTCCGGCATTTTTATTTGCCTATGCTATCGAAAAAATTGACAGTTCAATAGCATCAATACTAAACTCGCTTACACCATTAAATACCTTAATTTTTGGGGCTTTAATTTTTGGTTTTGGATTTAGAAAAAGACAGTTAATAGGTGTTTTAATTGGATTGGTTGGGACTGTATTATTAATTTTAAAAGGAGCTGAGCTGAATCCGAATCAAGATTATTTTTACGCAAGTTTTATTTTAATTTCTTCAGTGGGGTATGCATTAAATGTGAATATTTTGAAGAAATATTTACATGATTTAGATGCATTAAGTATTACCGTTGGAAATTTTGTTTTATTAATTGTTCCAACTTTAGTTGTGTTATGGTTTACAGATTTTTTTACTACGTTTGAAATCACAGAATCAAGTAAAACTTCAATTTTATATTTAGTTATTTTATCAGTTATAGGAACTGGTATTGCAAAAATTATGTTTAATCGATTAATTCAAATATCGAATCCAATATTTTCTTCATCAGTTACTTATTTAATTCCCATTGTAGCTATTTCATGGGGTATTTTTGATGGTGAAAAAATAACCATTATTCAATTTGGGTCGGGTTTTATAATCTTATTGGGGGTATATTTGGTAAATAGATCTAAATAAAAAACGCCTCAATTTCTTGAGACGTTTTTATAATTATTGTTTGTTGTAATTTTTATTCAAAATCGGTATCTGAAACACCTTCATTTACTTTAGCATCAATTAATTTAAATTCAACTTTTTGAGGACCTAAACTTCCTGTTTTTGTACCTGGAAATTTAATACCGTTAAATTCTTTATAGTCACTAAATAGAGCTTCTTGGTTTTGAGTTTGCCCCTGCATTGTTATAGTCTGCGTTTCTTTAACTTTTAACCCAGTTGCAATATCAAAATAAATGGAAGAAGAAACTATAGTTCCTTTTGTTGAAATTACATAAGCTTCTTTGCCGTCAATAAGTTCTATTGCTGTTAGCTCTGAATTTTCATTATTTAATAACCCCATTTCTAAAAAAGTACCAAGAGTGTATATCATTTCTTTAGACATTCCTTCAGGTAATGGTTGTTTGTTCATAAAAACTCCTGCTTCAGTCATTATAACTTTCATCATAACGTTTCCGCCCATACTTGTTTCATTAGCATATTTTGTACCTGTTCTTTTTTCAGTGCTTACAATGGTATTTCCCATGGCGCTTGCCTCGTAAGTAACTAAAGTGCTTTCTAATGCTTTAGCTTTTTCTGCGCCACCAATTGCTTCAAAATAACTATCAATTACAGTTTGTTTTGTAACTCCAACCGGAATTGGTTTTGTCATTTCTGGTTTTTCAGTTGCATTAGCATCTTTGTCGAAATAATTTATTTTGTATGGTAGTTTCTCTAGATTTGGTAATATATCTATCGCTTTACCAGTAATAATAATTCTTGCATTGTCTGCACTAAAATATTTTTGTGCAACACGCTGAACATCTTCAATAGTTACAGCATTAATTTTAGTTAAGTAGGTTTCGTAAAAATCTTCAGATAAGTTATTAGTTTGAATGTTTAGGGCATATCTAGCAACTGTTTCAGGTTTTTCAATATTTCTAACAAAACTTCCAACATAAGTAGCTTTTACAATTTCTAATTCTTCAGCTGTTACGTTAGCTGTGCGAATTTTTGTTAATTCTAGCATTGTTTGAATCACAGTGCTGTCTGTAACTGAATTTCTAACTTGTGCTCCAGCTGTAAATAATGCAGCAGTATTTTTGTCTGTTCGAATACCTGATCTTGCACCATAAGTATATCCATGTGCTTCACGTAAGTTCATATTAAGGTAGCTATTAAAATCGCCTCCAAAAATTTGGTTAGCAAGTAAAACAGCGTAATAATCACTATCTGTCATTTTAAAATCAACAGTGCTTAAAACTGTAACGTCAGATTGTACTGCGTTAGGCATATCAATAAAGTTGATTTCTGTTTCAGCAACATTATTAACAACTGGTATTGAGTATGCAGGTAATTCTCCCTTTTTCCAATTGCTAAAATGTTTTTTAACTAATTTTTTAACTTCTTTAAAATTTACATCACCAACAATTATTAAATAAGCATTGTTAGGTTTGAAATAAGAGTTGTAAAAGTTTTGAACATCAGCCAAGGCAATATTTTCTATAGTTTCTTTAGATGTAAATTCACCATAAGGGTGGTTTTTCCCATAAGCCAAAGCAGATTGTACTCTACTAGAAATAGTTGCAACACTTTTTTCGCCAGATTTAATTCCGTCTAATAAAATATTAACTTCCTTGTCGAAATCTTCTTGAGTGAAAATAGGGTTTTGAGAACCGTCAGCCATTAATTCTAGAATTCTTGGAAAATATTTAGACAATGCATTTAATCTAGCTCCTTGGCTTGAAAATGACAAATTGGCTCCTAAATAGTCAACTTCTTCATTGAAAGCATCTTTACTAATGTTTTTTGTTCCAGAGCCTATTAAGCTACCTGTTAAACTAGACACACCCGCTTTATCTCCTTCAAAAATTGGATTGTTATCAATTGTTAAAGTTGCAGATACACGTGGTAACTTATGGTTTTCAACTACTAATACTTTTAAACCATTTTTAAGTTCAAAAGTTTCAGGTTTTCCTAAATTAATTTTAGGTGAAGGTCCTGGTTTTGGTTGAACTGATCTATCTATTTGTGCAGATAGTGACAGTGTCAAAAATAAAAGTGTTATGATTGATATATATTTTGTTTTCATGTGTTGTTGTGGTTTTACGCTTTATCTTTTTTTGGTAAATAATCTAACACTAATCTTTGATTAGGGTTTAGATATTTTTTAGCAATTTCTCTAATTTCTTCTTTAGTAATTGAATTGTAAATTTCTATTTCGGTATTAATTAAATTTACATCGTCATAAAGCATATAGAATGTAGCTAATGAACCTGCGATACCTTCAACACTTGAATTTGAATTTACAAATTGATTCTCAAATTTATTTCTTAATTTTTGAAGTTCTTTATCAGAAATTAACTCTGTTTGAATTTTTACAATTTCTTCATCCATTTCATCAACTAAATCATCTAATGTGTTTTCTCCTAAAGGAAGTGCTAATACAATATAAGCTCCATATTCTTCTAGTGAAAAATTAAATGCGGCAATTTGCATTGCTTTTTTCTCGTCATCTACTAATTTTTTGTACAATCTAGAACTTTTTCCATCGCTTAAAATAGTTGAAATCATATCTAAAACTCTAGCGTCTCTTGTAGTCATTGCAGGAGTTCTATATACTGTAAAAACTGCTGGGATTTGAATATTTGGATCTTCAAAAGTTGTTTTAATTTCTTCTGTAATAGGATCTTCTTGTATCACAGTACGAGTTATTTCAGCTCCTCTTGGGATAGTTCCAAAATAATCTTCAATTAATTTTTTTGCAGTTGTTGTTTCAAAATCACCAGCAACAACTAAAACAGCGTTATTAGGTACGTAATATTTTTTATTAAAATCTTGAAATTCTTGCAATGTTGCTGCATCTAAATGATCTAAAGACCCAATAGTTGTCCACCTGTAAGGATGTTTTTCAAATAAGTTTTTAAATACTTCACCATTCCATTGCCCATAAGGAGAATTATCAACTCTTAATCTTTTTTCTTCTTTTACAACTTCATTTTGTGTGTCTACACCAATTTGGTTAATTACTGGGTGTAATAATCTTTCTGATTCCATCCATAAACCAAGTTCTAAATTATTTGAAGGGAAAACTTCATAATAATAGGTTCTGTCTTGATTTGTATTCGCATTATTAGTTCCACCATTAGATGACACTATTTTAAACCATTCACCTCTTTCAATATTTTCAGTTCCTTCAAACAATAAATGTTCAAAAAAGTGTGCAAAACCAGTTCTTTCAGGGTTTTCATCTTTTGCTCCAACATGATACATTACCGATGTTGTTACTAATGGTGCAGAATTGTCTTGATGCAAAATTACATGCATACCGTTGTTTAAGTCATACTCTTCAAAAGTTACTTTTTGTGCAAATGTGTTTACACTAAAAAATAACCCTAAAAGGCTTAAGAAATAAATTTTTCTCATAGTTATTGATAGGTTAAATTAATTAATATTGC
>NZ_CALAEQ010000264.1 GCF_937891065.1 uncultured Lutibacter sp.
GCTCTATCCAGCTGAGCTACGAGCCCGTAACTCTAAAAATGTCGGGGTGGCAGGATTCGAACCTGCGGCCTCCACGTCCCAAACGTGGCGCGATAACCGGGCTACGCTACACCCCGAAAATAGTTATCATTAATTTTGCGGAGAGACAGGGACTCGAACCCTGGCGACAGTTACCCGTCGACAGATTAGCAATCTGCTCCATTACCACTCTGGCACCTCTCCTAAAATACGCTAAAGAACTTATTTTTGCGAGTGCAAATGTAACATTAGAAATGCATTTACACAACATTTTTTCACTTTTTTTGACTAAATATATGACTTATTTATTCTGGGTATTCAATTCTTAAATGATAAATATTCTTTAACTTCTTCTTTAACACCTTTTTAATGGTTTGTAATTCTTTAAAAGTAATATCAGCATTCATAAATTGCCCATCTTCCATCTGCTTATTAATTATTTTTTCGACTAAATTATCAAATGCTTGCACAGAAGGTTCTTTTATACTTTTTGAAGCTGCTTCAACAGCATCACACATCATTAATATGGCTGTTTCTTTTGAAAAAGGTATTGGTCCAGGATATTGAAAATATTTAGCATCTACAACTCCCCCATTTAGTTCTTCTTCCTTTTTGTAAAAATAATACACTAATGAAGTTCCATGATGTGTTCTAATAAAATCAATTATCCTATCTGGTAAATGATGTTTTTTAGCTAGTTCTACACCTTTAATAATATGATTTATAATTATTTGCGCACTATCTTTTGGCGTAAGTTCATTATGTGGATTTACATTAGTTGATTGATTTTCAGTAAAAAACATTGGATTATCCATTTTACCAATATCGTGATACAAAGCTCCTGTACGCACAAGCATTGAGTTTGCTTTTACTTCATTCGCACAAGCTTCTGCTAAATTAGCAACTTGCAATGAGTGTTGAAAAGTTCCTGGTGCCTTTTCTGCTAATTCATGCAATAATTTAGAATTTGTATTTGATAATTCTTTCAATGATTCGTCTGAAACTAAACCAAACATTTTTTCGAATATATATATAAGTGGCAAAACAAATAATGTTGCTGCACCGTTTAGAGTAAAATATAAAAACTTATCCCAATCTAAATTTTGAGCGTTTCCTTCTTGTATGATTGAAAAGGCAAAATATGCTAAAAAATATACAAATGTTATTTGTAGTACTGATATAAAAAGGTTTGCTCTTTTATAAAGTTCTGATATTGTTAAAATAGTAACAATCCCTGCTATTATTTGCAGAAATATAAATTCGAAACTATTTGGAACAATAAAACCAAGCAATAATATAGTTAACACATGGACAAATAAACCAAGCCTTGCATCAAAAAAAGCTTTTAAAACTAACGGCAATATTACAATTGGAGCAACATAAATATATTTTGCATCGTACTTCACAATTAATGTTAATAAAAGCACTATTAATATAATATTGAAAAAAATAAAATTAACTTTATTGTTATTTTCGAAAATATCTAATCTATATTTTCTTAAAAAAAGCAACAACATTAAAAATGATAATGCAACTAAAATGGTGTAACCAAAAACAATCCAATTATAATTTGACTTACTCCATACTTGCGATTCAAATTCACTTTTTATAGAATTTAATTTGGCTAATTTTTCTCCTTCAACAATATCACCTTTAAATATAATTCTTTCTTTTTCTGAAACTAAACCTTCCGTATATGAAATTTTATTTAGGTTTTCTTGTAATACTTTTAATGTGAAATTCTCATCAAAACTAACATTTGGTTTTAATTCCTCATAAATAATATTTAAAACACTATTTTGTTCTTCTGTATAAGGTGAAGTACCAATCTTAGAATTAATAAATTCTAAGATTTGAAAAGATTTAAACAGTTTATAAGATTGAATATCTTGTGTCTTATTACCATTTCGAAGTGTAATTAATTTATTTTCAGCAAATTGAATGTTTGAATCTTCTAAATATCCATATTCATAAATAGTATTTACAATAGCAGTAGATTTTTTAACTAAATCACTTTTACCTTTTTTAGTTAGTTTTAAATTAGAAAAAAGCACATTAATTTTACTGGAAATTTCGTCTTTTACGTTTGATACAATTTCATCGTTATATTCAAAAAACTGTTTTGATGTTTCTTTAATTTGCTTTTTTTCATTTTCAACATCTTCTATTGATTTTTGAACTGCAAAATCAAAAGGAGCATAGTAATTTTCATATTGCCAAGGTTTTCCTTTTTGAAATTCATATTTAAACTGTCCTCCTTTCGGGAAAAGATACACAACTAAAACTATAGCCGCTATATATAAAAACAGTTTATATATTAATGAATGATTTACTAGTAATTTATTTATGAATTTTTTCACGAAGTTTACATTTGCAAATCAAAAATAGCAATTATTATCTTATATGCATTTGCAATCTGTTTTATTTTTTATGATATCTTCTAATCTTTTAGGAATATTGTTAATTATCTAATTCTTTTAATTCAAATATTGCATTCTTTTATAATTCTCATCTGTATTATTTAAAATTCCTTCAATTACAGAATTTGGCAAAAAAAACCAATATTAAACCTCCAATAATAGAAATTAATATTTTTTAAAAAATTATTTTAAAGTCACTTTTTAACATCCACTAAAAATTATGAAACATATAGTTTAGGAAAGTTAAACTTATTACATAAAATAATCTCTTTTTTAATACCTTAAAAATTGCTTAAATTTTCTTAAATTCGCCTTAGATTTATATTCTAAGAATTAATTATGAAAGAAGTTGTAATTGTATCTGTTGCCAGAACACCTATTGGAAGTTTTTTAGGTAGTTTAGCTAATATTTCTGCTCCTAAATTAGGTGCTATTGCCATAAAAGGAGCTCTAAATAAAATAAATTTAGACCCAAAATTAATTGACGAAGTTTTTATGGGGAATGTTGTTTCTGCTGGCTTAGGACAAGCGCCCGCTCGCCAAGCCGCAATTTTCGCAGGAATACCTAATACGGTTCCATGTACAACCATAAATAAAGTTTGTGCCTCTGGAATGAAGGCTATAATGCTTGCTTCACAAGCAATTAAAACAGGAGATGCTGATATTATTGTTGCAGGTGGAATGGAAAATATGAGTAGTATTCCACATTACATTTCAGGAAGGATAGCTACAAAATTAGGTAATATTAATGTAGCTGATGGACTTTTAGTTGATGGTTTAACTGACGTTTACAACCAAAACCATATGGGAACATGTGGTGATTTATGTGCTACTGAATATAATTTTACAAGAGAAGATCAAGATAATTTCGCAATAGAATCTTATACTAAATCTGCGAAAGCATGGGCAAATGGGAAATTTTCAAATGAAATAGTTCCTGTTGAAATTCCTCAAAGAAAGGGTGACCCTATTATTTTTGCAGAAGATGAAGAGTACAAAAATGTAATTATGGATAAAATTCCTACTTTACGACCTGTATTTAATAAAGACGGTACTGTAACTGCTGCAAATGCATCAACCTTAAATGATGGAGCTGCTGCATTAGTACTTATGAGTGCTGACAAAGCCAAAGAATTAAATTTAAAACCAATTGCAAAAATAATTGGATATGCTGATGCTGCACAAGAACCAAAATGGTTCACCACTGCTCCTGCAAAAGCTCTACCAAAAGCATTAGCAAAAGCTGGCATTACCCAAGATCAAGTAGATTATTTTGAATTTAATGAAGCTTTTTCTGTAGTCGGATTGGCTAATATTAAAATTTTAAATTTAGATGCCGAAAAAGTAAATGTTAATGGTGGTGCAGTCTCTTTAGGTCATCCACTAGGAATGTCTGGTGCAAGAATTGTAATTGCACTTACTTCAATTTTAGAACAAAAAAATGCAAAAATTGGTGCCGCTGCAATTTGCAATGGTGGTGGAGGCGCAAGTGCAATAGTAATTGAAAGAATGTAATTTATTTATGCACTACGGAATTTGTAATTTAAGTATTGTTCCCCTTAGAATGGAAACTAATGATACAAGCGAAATGGTTTCGCAGCTATTATTTGGTGAACATTTTAAAATTTTAGAAATACAAAAAAAATGGAGTAAGATTAGAACTGCTTTTGATAATTATGAAGGATGGGTTGACAATAAACAAATTGAAGAGATTACTGAAGAAACATATATAAATATAGATAATTCAAAGACTACTTTGGTTTCTGAATTAATTGATTTTGCAACTGATAAAAATGAAAATTACACAACTGTAGTTTTAGGTTCTTTTTTACCTTTTTACAACAATCAAAACTTATTCATAAATTCTACTAATTTTAAATATGAAGGTGCTATTATTTCAGAAAGATTACCTAAAGAATCTATCGTAAATATTGCTTTTAAATATTTAAATTCTCCTTATTTATGGGGAGGTAGAACTCCATTTGGTATTGATTGTTCAGGATTTACACAAATGGTTTACAAACTTTGTGGATATAAATTATTACGTGATGCTACACAGCAATCATCTCAGGGTGAAGTTTTAAGTTTTATTGAAGAAAGTGAACCAGGAGATTTAGCTTTTTTCGACAATAATGAAGGTATTATCACGCACGTTGGTATAATTATGAAAGATAATTACATCATTCATGCATACGGAAAAATTAGAATTGATAGAATTGACCACAGCGGTATTTTTAATATTGATACCCATAGACATACTCATAAGCTGCGAGTTATTAAAAAAATTATATAAAAAAAGCTCACAAATTTGTGAGCTTTTTTTATGAAAATTAATTATTCATTATCCTTTTAATTCTTCATAAATCTCTCTAATTACATCTAACTTATCCGTCATTTCTAAGTTTTCATATAACCCCATTAGAGTTTGAATTATACTAATGTTTTTACCATCTATTTCATACGCTTTTTCGTAATATGGAATTGCTTTTTTGTATATTTCAAATTGTTGCGCCTGTAATTTATCATATTTATCAAAATCTGATAAACTTTTATTCATTTCTTCAATAATAGGCTTAGTTTCTTCAATGATAGCTGCACCAATATTATTATATGCATCTCCATAATCTGGATTCAATTCTATTGCTTTTTCAAAATATTTAATCGCCTCTGCTAAATTTTTTTGATCCATATTCATTACTCCAACATTGTAATACAAAGTTGGTTCGGTTGGATTTAATGTAATAGCTTCTTGTAATTTCTCTTTGAATTTAGCATTATCTCCTAATTTATAATAAATATTTGCTTCATCAATCAATAAAGAATAGCTTTCTGGAAATTCAGATCTACCTTCAGCTATAACCTCTAATGCTTTTTCATTATCTTCTAAAGATGAGTAATTTTGAGCTAAGGTTTTAAAAATAAACTCTCTACGAGAATCTTTAGCTTCTTCTCTTGCATTTTCAACTATTCCTAATTTAACTTGTAAATCCATTGCTTTTTTATCATTAAAAGTAATTTCTTCACCATCCTCTTTATTATTTGCTACATAAATTGTAGTAATACCAGAATAATTTAACTCCAATAATTTTTCATATAATTCTTTTGAAGTTTCATAATCATTAGCAAAATAATATACCAAAGCGGCATTATCTAAAAAAGATGTATCTCTTGGGCTTAAAGCATAAACTTGATTGAATTTTTTTGCTGCACTTAAATAATCTGCTGATTCTTTAGTTTCTATAGCTGTACTATAATCTGCAGAAGCACTCTCAGCAACCCTATTTATCAGTTTATTTAGTAATTCGCTTAACTCATTTGTATACTTTTGGTTATTTATTTCTTTCTCATAATCAATTAATTGATTAAAAGCTTCTCCTATTTTTAGGATATCAGCGTTTTCAGAACCATTTTGGTATAATGCTTTTCCTTTTAAATAATAAAATTTAGCTTTCGTTTTTTCATCGGCATCAGCAATTAATGCCTCAGCCTGATTAACTGCTGCCATTGCAGCTACAAAATCATTTGATTTTACCGCCTTTTCAGCAGTTTTAAGTTCGCTTTTTTGTCCGAACACTGTCATGCTTAAAAATAATGCTGACAGAATTAATAATTGTTTTCTCATTTTAATTGATTTAATCTTGATTTGTATTCTCTTCGTTATTGTTCTCTTCATTGCTATTTTCAAATTCCGTGCCATTTTCAGTTTCATCTATTACTTCTTCTTCATGCAATACTTTTGCTACAGCAGCAATAGAGTCATTATCCTTAATGTTAATTAATTTTACACCTTGTGTTGCGCGGCCCATAACACGTAAATTCGCAACAGCCATTCTAATTGTAATTCCTGATTTATTAATAATCATTAAATCATCTTCATCTGTTACATTTTTAATAGCTACTAAACCTCCTGTTTTTTCAGTAATATTTATAGTTTTAACACCTTTCCCTCCTCGGTTAGTAATTCTATAATCTTCTAAACTAGATCTTTTACCATACCCTTTTTCAGAAACTACTAATACATCACTTTCTTTATCATCTACAGCAATCATACCTATTACTTCATCATTCTTATGATTTAAAGTAATTCCTCTAACACCCGAAGCATTTCTACCCATAGGGCGTGTTTTACTTTCTTCGAAACGAATTGATTTTCCAGATTTTAAACCTATCATAATTTGGCTATCTCCGGTTGTTAATTTAGCTTCTAAAAGTTCATCACCATCTTTTATAGTAATTGCATTGATACCATTGGTTCTTGGACGAGAATATTGTTCTAAAGAAGTCTTTTTAACTTGACCCTTTTTAGTTGCCATGATAATATAATGACTATTTACATATTCTTCATTTTTCAAATCTTCAGTTACTAAGAATGCTTTAACAACATCGTCTTGCTCTATATTAACCAAATTTTGCATAGCTCTACCTTTTGAAGTTTTTCCTCCTTCTGGTATTTCATAAACTCGCATCCAAAATACTTTTCCTTTTTGAGTAAAGAATAACATGTATTGATGGTTAGTACCTATAAATAAATGTTCTAAGAAATCTTCATTTCTAGTTGCTACACCTTTTTGACCTCTTCCTCCTCTATTTTGAACTTTATATTCATCCAAATTAGTACGTTTTACATAACCTGCATGTGAAATAGTTACTACTACTTTAGAGTTAGGAATCATATCTTCAATAGATAAATCTCCACCAGCATATTCAATCACTGATCTACGATCATCTCCATATTTATCTCTAACATCAATTAATTCTGTTTTAATTATATCATAACGTCTATCTACATCCGCTAAAATATCCTTTAAATCAACAATTAACGCCATAATATCATCATATTCAGCACGTAACTTATCTTGCTCTAAACCCGTTAATTGACGCAAACGCATTTCAACGATGGCTTTTGCTTGAATTTCAGATAATTCGAAACGAGCAATTAAATTTTCTCTCGCTTCATCGGCATTAGAAGATGCTCTAATTATTTTAATTACTTCATCAATATTATCACTTGCAATAATTAATCCTTCTAAAATATGAGCTCTCGCTTCCGCTTTTTTAAGTTCAAATTCTGTTCTTCTTACAACAACTTCATGTCTGTGTTCAACAAAATAATGAATTAATTCTTTTAAATTTAATTGTTGTGGACGCCCATTAACTAATGCTATATTATTTACACTAAATGATGTTTGTAAGCTTGTATATTTGTATAATTTATTTAAAACAATGTTTGGAATTGCATCACGTTTTAAAATATAAACAACGCGCATACCATTTCTATCCGATTCATCACGAATATTAGCAATACCTTCTAATTTCTTTTCATTAACAAGATCAGCAGTTTTTTTAATCATATCTGCCTTATTCACTTGATAAGGAATTTCTGTAACAATAATACATTCTCTACCTTGAACTTCTTCAATTGTAGCCTTTGCACGCATTACTATTCTTCCCCTACCTGTTTCAAATGCTTCTTTTACTCCTTCATAACCGTAAATAATTCCACCTGTTGGAAAATCAGGAGCTTTAATATGCTGCATTAATTCAGAAATTTCAATATCTCTGTTTTCAATATATGCTAACGTACCATTAATAACTTCTGTTAAATTATGAGGCGCCATATTAGTTGCCATTCCTACTGCAATACCTGAAGCTCCGTTTACTAATAAATTAGGAATACGTGTTGGTAAAACTGTTGGTTCATTTAATGTATCATCAAAATTTAATTTATGATCTACCGTATCTTTTTCTATATCAGCAAGCATATCTTCTGATATTTTTTGCATACGTACCTCTGTATAACGCATTGCTGCTGGACTATCTCCATCAACCGAACCAAAGTTACCTTGACCGTCAACCATCATATATCGCACACTCCAATTTTGAGCCATACGAACCATAGCATCATAAACTGATGTATCTCCATGTGGGTGATACTTACCAAGTACTTCCCCAACAATTCTTGCTGATTTCTTATAAGATCCTGTTGCTTTTATACCTAATTCATGCATCCCAAATAACACCCTTCTATGCACTGGTTTTAAACCATCACGCACATCAGGTAAAGCTCTTGAAACAATCACAGACATTGAATAGTCAATGTAAGCAGATTTCATCTCATCTTCAATGTTAATAGGTATCAATTTTTCTCCGTCTGACATATGTATTTTTAATTTATTTTAGTTTCAAATTTTAACAAAGCAATATACAATTTTTCACTTTTTAACAAGTCATTTAATCTGTTGTTTTTTTAATATTTATCAACATTAAAATGTTAAAAATAAATCAATTAAAACGCTGATTATCAACAAATTTCAGTCGTTAAAAACGATTACTAATTTAAATTTAACAAAAGAGGTGCTGTTTTTGTACAAAAAAAAGAAAAAAATCAGTTAATTTTACCATATAAACTCAAAATTATGGAAGATAATTTCTCACCAAAAGTTAAAGATGTAATAGCATACAGTAAAGAAGAAGCCTTACGTTTGGGTCATGATTTTATTGGTACTGAACATTTAATATTAGGTATATTAAGAAAAGGAGCCGGAAAAGCAATAGAGATTCTAAATTCATTAGATATAAACCTTGATCATTTAAGAAAAAAGATTGAGATTTTAAGCCCTGCGAACCCTTCAACCGATTTTGCAAATGAAAAGAAAAGTATACATCTAACAAGACAAGCTGAAAAGGCATTAAAAACAACGTTTTTAGAAGCAAAGTTATATAAAAGTGATTCTGTAAATACTGCACATTTGCTATTATGTATTTTACGCAACGAAAATGATCCTACCACAAAATTATTTCACAATTTCAGTGTAAATTATGACGATGTAAAAACAGTTTTTAGGCAAACGTATTTGAACGAAGAACTAGATTTACCAAGAGCAGAAACTCCATCTGATGATGATTTTGACGCTCCAAAACCTAATCCATTTGAACAAAGCAAAAGTGCTACTCCTGTTGAAAAGAAGTCTAAAACTCCTGTTTTAGATAACTTTGGACGTGATTTAACGCGTTTAGCGGAAGAAGATAGATTAGATCCTGTAGTTGGAAGACAAAAGGAAATAGAGCGCGTTTCTCAAATTTTAAGCCGAAGAAAAAAGAACAATCCAATGTTAATTGGTGAGCCTGGAGTTGGAAAATCAGCCATTGCAGAAGGTTTAGCATTACGTATTGTGCAACGCAAAGTATCACGTATTTTATTTAATAAACGTGTAGTATCACTTGATTTAGCAAGTTTAGTTGCTGGCACAAAATATAGAGGTCAATTTGAAGAACGAATGAAAGCTTTAATGAATGAATTAGAAAAAAATGATGATATCATTTTATTCATTGATGAAATTCATACCATTGTTGGTGCTGGTGGAGCAACAGGATCTTTAGATGCTTCAAATATGTTAAAACCTGCCTTAGCAAGAGGTGAAATTCAATGTATTGGTGCAACAACTTTAGATGAGTTTAGAACAAATATTGAAAAAGACGGTGCCTTAGAACGTAGATTCCAAAAAGTAATTATTGAGCCTACTTCAGTGGATGAAACTATTCAAATTTTACAAAATATAAAAGACAAATATGAAGATCATCATAATGTTACTTATACAGATGATGCAATTGTAGCCTGTGTAAAGTTAACTAATAGATATATGACCGATCGTTTTTTACCAGACAAAGCTATTGATGCTTTAGATGAATCTGGTTCTCGTATTCATATTACCAATATTATTGTTCCAAAAGAAGTTTTAAGTTTAGAGGCACAATTAGAAAAAATTAAAGATGACAAAACTGCTGCAGTAAATGGTCAAAAATATGAAGAAGCTGCTCGTTTACGTGATGATGAAAAACGTATTGAAGGATTGTTATTAACTGAACAGTTAAGATGGGAAGAAGCTTCAAAATTAAATCGTGAAATTGTTACTGAAGATAATGTTGCCGAAGTAGTTTCTATGATGACAGGAATTCCTGTAAATAGAGTTGCAGAAGCTGAAAGCCAAAGATTACATGATTTACCGAAACTTATCAAAGGAAAAGTTATCGGTCAAGATGAAGCAGTTTCTAAGGTTGTAAAAGCTATTCAGAGAAATAGAGTTGGACTTAAAGATCCAAACAAACCAATTGGCTCATTTATATTTTTAGGTCAAACTGGAGTTGGGAAAACACAACTAGCTAAAGTTTTAGCTACTGAATTATTTGATAATGAAGATGCACTTGTAAGAATTGATATGAGTGAATATATGGAGAAATTTGCAATTTCTCGTTTAATTGGAGCTCCTCCAGGTTATGTTGGTTATGAAGAAGGAGGGCAATTAACTGAAAAAATTAGACGTAAACCATATGCTGTTGTATTATTAGATGAAATTGAAAAAGCACATCCTGATGTTTTTAATATGTTACTACAAATATTAGATGATGGACATATTACTGATAGTCTTGGAAGAAGAATTGATTTTAGAAATACAATTATTATCATGACATCGAACATTGGTTCTCGTCAGTTAAAAGATTTTGGTGCTGGAGTTGGTTTTGGAACTGCTTCAAAAACAGAACAAGCTGATGCAAATGCAAAAAGTATCATTGAAAATGCTTTAAAAAAGTCATTTGCTCCAGAATTTTTAAATAGAATTGATGATGTTGTAGTATTTAATGCTTTAGAACGGGAAGATATTCATTCAATTATTGATATTGAATTAGAAAAACTAATGCTAAGGATTGAAGATTTAGGCTACCACCTAAAACTATCTGAAAAAGCTAAAGATTATATTGCTGACAAAGGTTTTGATAAGCAATATGGAGCACGACCTTTAAAACGTGCCATTCAGAAATATATTGAAGATACTCTAGCTGAAGAGATTGTTAATTCAAAATTGAATGAAGGTGATACCATTTTTATGGATTTAAATGAAAAAACAATTGAATTAACTATAAAAATAAAAAAAGGTAAAAAAAAGGTTGAGTAATTCTTAACCTTTTTTTGCTGAAAATTTAGTAATTTTAATGAATTAACATTTAATTCAGTTAATTATGAAATCTTCTACTAAATTTTGGCTAACAATTTTTACATTTCTTCCTATCGTTTTTTTGATACTTTTTTTTAGTTTATTTTTTACAATTTTTATTGAAAACATTGTAGAACTTGAACAAAACCAGGGAGAATTTCCTGTCTCATTTTTTCAATCTTTAGCTTGGTTTATTCCTTTATTAATATTAATGGCATTAACTAGTTTAGGAATTAAAATTTATTATATCGTACATACTAATAACAAACCTGATAACGATACTAATAAAAAAATTATGTGGACACTTTTACTAATTTTCACAGGAAGTATTGGAGCAATAGTGTATTATTTTGTTGAAATTACACCCTTAGAAAAAATAGAAATATAGCTTAACTATCAGAGAATATTCCTTTTAAAAAACCTAATCCGTAGCCTGTAAATTGAATAAGTGTTGTGAAAATACTTAATACAGCTACGGATATTTTTTTGTTTTTTATGAATGAATCTAAAAATATCATTGTAAAGTACACTACAAACAATAACGCCAAAATTTTAATTCCTGCAATTAAACTAATTAGAGCTATTGCAAAAAATAAAATAAAAATAGTAGGAAACCAATAAGTGATTTTAGCTGTATCTGGATACTTCTTATTTAAAAACGGACGCCCTTTACCAAATGCAAATGTTTGTTTAAAAAATTGTTGAAAAGTAGATCTTCTTTTATGATACACAAAAGCATTTTCAATGAACTGTGTTTCAAAATTATGTTCCCACAAACGAAAAGTCAAATCAATATCCTCCCCTATTTTCATTTTACTAAAACCCGTCGTTTTTTCAAATGCTTTTTTTGAAATTCCTAAATTAAAACTTCTTGGTTGAAATTTATCAACTGCTTTTTTACTTCCCCTGATTCCTCCAGTGGTTAAAAAGGAAGTCATGCTGTAATTTATAGCTTTTTGAATGATAGTGAAAGAATCATGTGCTGCATCTGCTCCACCAAAAGCATCGGTAAAATTAAGTGCTAAAGCCTTTTCAACTTCATCCAAATAATTTGGAGGAATTATACAATCGGAATCAAAAATGATAAAATAATTTCCAGAAGCTCGTTCCATCCCAAAATTTCGACTTGCTCCTGCTCCACTATTTTCTTTAAAAAAATAAATAAGATTTAATGCCTTCGAATAATTTTCAACTATTTCTTTTGAATTATTTTCTGAACCATCCTCAACTACAACAACTTCAAAGTTTTTTGAATAGGTTTGTTTTGTTAAACTAGCTAACAATTCGTCAATTTCTTGAGGACGATTATAGACTGGTATGATAATAGAAAATTGTAACTCCATACATTATTTTACAAATTCAAATTTAATGTATTTTAACTAAACACAAGTACTGAAAAATCAATAAAAAAACCTACTTTAAAAAGAAACAAAGTAGGTTAAACACTCTTTTTAACTAAAATTATTTATGCTTCTTCAGTTTCTTCAACTTCAACATTTATTTTAGCTTCAGTTACTTTATATAATTCTAAATTTTCAGCTTCAAAATTAGCAATATAATCGTATTTTTCTTTGTTTTCAGATTTTACTAAATTCACATATAATTTTGCTGATTTACTAAATTTAGTATCTCTTTGATTGTTTAAAACCAATAAATATCCCATAATAATATTTCCAGCCATTTCAACCAAACGTCTTGAATGAAAATCTAATAAAGGTATGTTGCTCTGTTCAATTACTTTTTTAGAAATGGTTTCAAAATCAATGGTCATTTCTTGAAGTAATTTTTTTAATATTCCATTTTCATCAGAAACTTCACTTTCATAAACTTTTATTTGCTCTAAGAAAACTCCAGTAGTAACACCTTTTATTGCTGCAATAGTTTGTAATTGTGTAGTACCTTCATAAATTGAAGTAATACGAGCATCTCTATAAATACGTTCTATTGGGAAATCTGACATAAAACCTGTTCCTCCATGAATTTGTAAAGAATCATATGCTATTTTATTACATGCTTCACTCGCTGTCATTTTAATTAAAGGTGTAAAAACATTCGCTAATTTCATATAATGCTTCATTTCACTTCGCTCTTCACTTTCCAGCTTTCGCTCATTCATTGCATCTTCATATGCTTTTGAAATATCAACAAAACTAGTAGTTTCATATAAGAGAGATCGCAAAGCATCAATCTTAATTTTCATATTTGTTAGCATTTCATAAACCGCAGGAAAATTTAGAATATATTTTCCAAACTGGGCTCTTTCTTCAGCATACTTTAATGCTTCTCTATAAGCCGCATCTGCAATACCTACTGACTGTGCTCCAACACCCAAACGTGCAGAATTCATCAATGCCATTACATATTTAATTAATCCAAAACGTTCTTTCCCAACCAATTCGGCTGGTGCATTTTTAAATACCAATTCACAAGTTGGTGAACCTTTAATTCCTAATTTTTTTTCTAAATGTCTAACCTCAACCGCATGAGCACTTCTATCATAAATAAACATAGACAAACCTCTGGCATCTGTTGTATTTTCTTCAGATCTTGCTAAAACTAACGAAATATCAGCATCACCATTGGTAATAAAACGTTTTACCCCGTTTAATCTCCATATTTGCTCGTTTTCATCAAAAGTAGCTTTTAATTTTACAGCTTGTAAATCAGATCCTGCATCTGGCTCTGTTAAAACCATTGCCGCTGTAACTCCATCACGATTAAAACGTGGTAAATATTTTTCGCGTTGTTCTTCTGACCCAAATTCATAAATGGTTTCAGCACAATCTTGTAATCCCCAAATATTGGCAAAACCAGCATCAGCTCTTGCTACCATTTCAGCTGCCATCACATAAGGAAGTAACGGAAAGTTTAAACCTCCATACTTTCTTGGTAAACCCATACCAATTAAACCTGCATCATACAATGCTTTATAATCTGCTGTAGTTCCTTTTGCATAAACTACTTCATTATTTAAAATATGAGGTCCTTCAATATCAACACTTTCTGCATTTGGTGAAATAGTCTCGGCGCAAATTTCACCGACAATTTCTAATACTTTTCCGTAGGTATCTATTGCATCTTCATGATTTAAAGGAGCATAATCGTAGTGTTCTGATTCCTTAAAATTTCGTTCTTTTAATTTTACAATTTTTTGAACGATTGGATGTTCCAAATGAAATTTAAAATCTGGAGTATCTTTGAAAAAATTATCCATTTTGTATTTTTTTATATTTTTGAATTTTGAATTAAAATTTCAAACCAAAATTCACTTGTTTTTATTACTATTTTATTTTGCGTTCTTTTTGTAAAATTCAATCATTTTAGGAACAACAACACCCACATCTCCATTAATTACATAATCTGCAATTTTATTGATTGGTGCATCTGGATCGTTGTTAATAGAAATAATCATAGAAGCATCTTGCATTCCGGCAGTATGCTGAATTGCACCTGAAATTCCTGCAGCAATATATAATTTTGGACGAACCGTAGTTCCTGTTTGACCAATTTGACGATCATGTTCAATATACCCAGCATCAACTGCTGCTCTTGATCCACCAACTTCACCTCCTAATAATTTTGCTAATTCAATTAGATGATCAAAATTTTCTTTTGAACCAACACCATAACCACCAGCCACAATAATTGGAGCTTCTTTTAAATTTACACCCGATTTTTGAATATGACGTTCAATAATTTTAACTACAAAATCTTCTTCTTTTAAAATTGAATTTACATCAACTTCAATAACTTCAGTACTATAATGTTCATCAAAAATATCTTTTTTCATAACACCTTCACGAACAGTTGCCATTTGTGGATGCATGTCCCAATTTATAATATTTGCCATAATACTTCCTCCAAAAGCTGGACGAATGGCATATAATAAATCTTTATATTCTTTCTTTTCTTTCTTTACAAAATGATCACCAATATCTAAAATGGTGCAATCAGCAGTTAACCCACAATTTAATTGCGACGCTAATCTTGGTGCCAAATCTCTTCCTACTGAAGTAGCTCCAAATAACACAATTTGAGGATCTTCTTCTTTTAAAATTTTTGAAGCCAACGCTGTGTGAGGCAATGTACTATAAGGCTCTAGCCTCATACTGTTACCTACAAATAGTCTATCCACTCCAAAAGGAGCAATTTGACTTTCAATTCCACTTAAACTTGAACCAAAAATCATAGCATCTAACGGGCATCCTAACTTTTGAGCCAAACGTTTTCCTGCTGATAATAATTCCTGACTTATATCTGCGACTATTTGATTTTCAACTTCGCAATATACCATTACACTTTTCATACTTAATACTTTTAAATTTTATATAAATTACCCAATGGTATGATGTTCAATTAATTCTCTAATCATTCCTTCAATATCGGTATCTGAGCTAGTTAATATTTTAGCTTCACCAGCGGTTAGCACAATACTTTCTACACTTTTCACTTTAGTTGGCGAACCCGCTAAACCAATTTTTGTTACATCAGCTTCAATATCTTCAACACTCCATTCTGGAATCGTTAAATATTGTCTTTTTTCATGTAGTGATAGTAACATTTCATTTGCCGACCTTAATTCTGTTTTAGATCTCGCATATTTGTATTTCATGACACTTTTAGCATGTCTAGATCTGCATTTAGGCGAAGATCCATGAACTGTCATTAAACAAGGATAAGGCGCAGAAACGGTTTCAACACCTTTTTCTAAACGTCTTCTTGCTATAATTTCAGTATCATTTATTTCTAAAATTTCTTCAACATAGGTTACCTGCGGAATTTGTAACTTATCGGCACATTGTGGCCCAACCTGAGCTGTATCACCATCAATAGCTTGTCTACCTCCTAGAATTAAATCGTAAGGAGCTAATTTTTTAATACCTTGAACTAAAGTATAACTTGTAGCTAAAGTATCAGCTCCTCCAAATCGTCTATCAGAAATCATAATACCATTATCAACTCCACGATAATAGCCTTCTCTAATAATATCAGCAGCTTTTTGCGGTCCCATGGTTAGAATAGTTACTGTTGTTCCGGGAACTCTATCTTTTATATTTAATGCCAATTCCAGTGCATGTAAATCATCTGGATTGAATACGGTTGAAAGTTTACCTCTATTTACTGTACCGTCAGGCTTCATCGCATCAGGACCAACGTGTCTGGTGTCTGGCACTTGCTTTGCTAGTACTATAATTTTAAGTGGTCTCATAAAAAAATTATTGTTTATGTTTAATTCTACCAAAAATATAGTTTTAAATTGATGTAAAACATGACATTACTCATACAATAGAATAATAGTACTTAATTCTGTTGAAAGTATTTCCAAATTTGGCGCAAAAAAAAGCGATGATTTTTCAATCATCGCTTTTCAATATTTATATAAATACTCTTATTTTTTAGTTTTCTTTGGTTCTTCAACTAGTACTTCCCCTTCAGATTTAAAAGTTTTCATGAAATTATCCATAATACCAGTACTAATTCCCATATTTGAGAAACCACCATCGTGAAATAAATTTTGTAGGGTTACTTTCTTAGTTAAATCAGAGAACATACTAATTGTGTAATCTGCACATTCTAAAGCAGTTGCATTTCCAAGTGGAGACATTTCTTCAGCATACGCAATAAATCCATCGAAACCTTTTACACCGCTACCAGCTGTTGTTGGTGTTGGTGATTGTGAAATTGTATTTACACGTACTTTTTTATCACGTCCAAAGAAATAACCAAAACTACGAGCTACAGATTCCAAATAAGCTTTATTATCTGCCATATCATTATAATCTGGAAAAACACGTTGTGCTGCCATATATGATAAAGCAACAATACTTCCCCATTCGTTCATAGCATCTCTTTGATATAATACACTCATTAATCTATGAAAAGACAATGCTGAAACATCAAAACCAGTTTTAGTAAAATTATAATCTTGGTGTGTGTAATGATTTCCTCTACGCACATTTACTGACATTCCTATTGAATGCAAAACGAAATCAATTTTACCACCTAAAATTTTCATCGCTCCATCTACCAAATCTTCCAAATCCATTATTGAAGTAGCATCTGCAGCAATTACTTCAGAACCAGTTTTCTCAGCCAATTCTGCTATAGTTCCAAGTCGTAATGCAACTGGTGCATTCGATAAAACAAATATCGCACCTTCTTCATGTGCTCTTTCTGCAACCTTCCAAGCAATTGATTTAGAGTCTAAAGCTCCTAAAATAATTCCTCTTTTCCCTTTTAGTAAATTATACATAATTGTATTTTAGTTTGATTTATTTTTTTAATAGTTTGCAAATATAGTAAATTCTTAACTTAGCAGCTCTTTTGCATGCTCAATAGCAGTTGTTGTGATATTTTTACCACCTAACATTTCTGCTATTTCGTTGATACGTTCATCATTAGTTAGCTCAATTAATTTAGTAACTATATTATTAGCAATATCTTGTTTATAAACTTTATAATGTTGTTTTCCTTTTGCTGCAATTTGAGGTAAATGAGTAATTGATATTACTTGCATATTCTCACTCATTTGCTGCATAATTTCAGCCATTTTTTGAGAAATATCACCTGAAACTCCAGTATCAATTTCATCGAAAATAATAGTTGGTAATTTTAAATATTCTGAAAGAATGGCTTTTATTGAAAGCATAATTCGTGACATTTCACCACCAGAAGCTATTTTCTTAAGTTCCCCAAAGTTTGCACCTTTATTTGCCGAAATTAATAACTGCAATTCATCTTTACCATTCACAAAATATTGATTTGAATGCGTTAACTTAAATTGAAAACGAGTATTTTCCATTCCTAAATTAGACAGGCTTTTTTCTAATTTTTTAACTAAAACTGGAATAGCTTTTTCTCTTTGCTTAAATATGGTTTTTGCTAGCTCATCAATTTTATCAGCTACATTTTTAACTTCATTTTCTTTTTTAGTAATTATTCCTGAAGAATTTACAACCTCATCAACTTTTACTGACAGCTCTTCTTGAATAACTAATAACTCAGCAATTGATTTTACACCATGTTTCTTTTGTAAATTGTAAATAAGCTGTAACCTATCATTTAATTTTTCTAATTCCGAAGAATCAAAATCTATTGTTTCATTTAAATTTTCAATTTCGCTGGCAATATCATCAAATTCAACTTTCAAACTAAAAGCTCTATCAAATAATTCTTTATAATCTTTTGAATAAGTACTAATTTTATTTAAATTATTGGTAAAAGAAATTAATAATGTTTGTAAGCCTATTTCTTCATTTAAACCAATTGATTGAGCTTCCGATAAATTTAATTTAATCTCTTCAATATTATTTAATTTATCTAACGACTCTTCTATTTCCTCTTGCTCATCAACTTTTAAAACTGCTTTATTTAACTCATCAAACAAATGCAAATTATATTCATATTGCTCTTTTGCTTTTTCTTGAGTAGCTTTTAGCTGATTTAGTTCTTTTTTAAGTTTATTAAATAACAACAACCCTCTTTTATACGAATCTATTTTAGCAAAATTATTGGCTATCGCATCAATAATTTCAAATTGAAAAGTACTGTTAGATAATTGCAAAGTTTGATGTTGTGAATGAACATCAATTAATTTTTCACTTAAAGCTTGTAAAACTTGTAATGTTGTAGGTGTATCATTAATAAATGCTCTTGATTTTCCGTTCGGAAGAATTTCTCGTCTTATAATAGTTTCACTTTCAAAATCCAATTCGTTTTCTTTAAAAAATGATTCTAACAAATAATTTGAAATAGAAAACTGGGCCTCAATAATACATTTATTCTCTGCATCTTTAAGTGTAGATGAATCTGCTCTATTTCCTAAAACCAAGCCAAGTGCTCCTAATAGAATAGATTTCCCTGCTCCTGTTTCTCCAGTAATAATAGATAATTTATCTTTAAAATTAACAGATAAACTATCAATTAATGCGTAATTTTTTATAGAAAGGTTTGTAAGCATTCTTGTAATTTAATTTAATAAAATTACTCAATTTCACTCCACTTAGCGGCATTAATGGGCGAAATTCTCAATAAGTCTTCTTTTAATTTCAAAGCATCAAATCTTGGCCCGCTAGAAAATACACTTACTATTTCACTAGCTTTTGAATCCATAAAAACACGTAATAAAAAAGCATTTGGCCGAGTATCAAAAATTGATTTTAAACTATATATTGATTCTGCAATCTTATTCTTTGCTTTAATTTGATCTTCTGTCATAACATCTAGTCCCTTTATATGATATTCATATAAAGCAGTACGAAATGCACTATAAGTTGGTGATAATAAATTATCAATTAATGTAAAACGTGTTCCAGTTCCATCATTTTGATTCCATCCTGAATAACCACTTTGCTGTGCTTGTACCAATATATTTTGCGCTTTTGTAAAAAAAGGTGTTCCTCCATTTAAAGAAAATGTATCTGAATCAAAACCTAAAATTGTGTATACATAAAATGAAACAATAGACACTAAATTAGATTCAAATGTATTTTCATTAAATTGTAATGGTTCAAATTCAGCATATTTAAACGAGAAATCATCATCTTTAAAATTAAAAAGAGGTGTTAAATAAGATGAATTATAAATTGGGCGAGATGATTGTATTTGAATATGCCCTTTAAAATCGTTCCCGCTTTGTTCTAAGATAGTTATTGTTAAATTACAATCTATTCGTTCTTGTGGTTTATAATTAGAATTTGTCCAACGTGTTTGATTCACAAATTCATTCAATGTATTTTCTAACGTAGTGAATATTTGCTTATTAGACCCAGGAACTTTGTCAGAATTAACTGTTATAGAACAATTTAACTCTTGGGCTTTTAATTGTATAACCGTAAAAAGAATAACTAGTATTTGAAGTGTTTTACGCATAAATTCTATTTAAAATTTCATTAAATATATCTTCAGCAACTTCTGCCTTAGATTTTAGACTAAATTCTGAAATTTTTTCGGATTTATCAATAATAGTTACTTTATTTGTTTCTTTTTTAAACCCAGCACCTTTATCATTTAGTGAATTTAGCACTATTAAATCTAAATTCTTCCTCTTTAATTTATCAGTAGCATTTTCAATTTCATTATTAGTTTCAAGAGCGAAACCAACTAAAAACTGATCTTTTTTTATTTCTCCTAATGAAGCTAATATATCTTTTGTTTTCACCAATTCAATATTCATTGTATCGGTTGATTTTTTTATTTTATTTTCAGCAACAATCTTTGGTTTATAATCTGAAACAGCCGCAGAAAGAATTGCAATATTTATTGATGAATATATTTTATGAGCTTCATTATACATTTCTTCAGCACTAATTACATCAATTCTTTTAATTAAAGAATGCGAAACTTTTTCATTTGATGGTCCTGTAATTAAATAAACTTGAGCTCCTAAATTAACAGCCATTTTAGCTAATTCAAATCCCATTTTACCTGAAGAATGATTTCCTATAAAACGAACTGGATCTATTGCTTCGTATGTTGGACCTGCAGTAATTAAAACACTTTTATCATACAATGGCAAACCTTTAATAATGTCATTTTCAATAAGTGACACAATATTTTCAGGCTCTTCCATTCTGCCTTCTCCTTCTAGCCCACTTGCTAAAAACCCACTTGATGGAGCTATAAATACATTTCCAAAGTTTTTCAACTTCTCAATATTAGCTGTAGTAGTTGGGTGCTTATACATATCTAAATCCATTGTAGGAGCAAAATATACTTTACATTTTGCTGATAAGTATACAGCTAACAACAAATTATCACAAACACCATTTGCCATTTTAGACAATGTATTTGCCGTTGCAGGAGCAACAATCATAAAATCGGCCCAAAGACCTAATTCAACATGGCTATTCCACTCTTCGTTTTCTTCATCACTTTTATCAAAAAAAGTTGAATAGACGGGGTTTTGGGAAAGTGTTGATAGTGTAAGCGGAGTTACAAAATCTTTAGAAGCAGGTGTCATAACAACTTTAACTTGCGCACCTGCTTTAATAAAAAGTCGTACTAAATGTGCTGTTTTATAAGCAGCAATACCGGCTGTTACACCTAACAGTATATTTTTACCGCTTAAAACTGACATTTACTCTTGTATTGTTTCTGGATTTCTGTGGTAAATTTTATTATCAACCCATTCTTGAACAGCAATTGAAGTTGCTTTAGGTAATTTTTCGTAAAATTTAGAAACTTCAATTTGTTCTTTATTTTCAAAAACCTCGTCTAAACTATCAGTATAAGTTGCAAACTCTTCTAATTTTTCAACTAGTTCATTTTTCAAATCAACACTAATTTGCTCGGCTCTTTTAGCTATTATTGTAATAGCTTCATAAATGTTTTCAGTTGGAGCTTCAATTTCATTTTTGTCGTAAGTTACAGTTGTAGTAGCTGCTTTTGAGTTTTTATAATCCATTAGTCTGTGTTTTTAATGTTGTTAAAGAATTTAATTCTTCCTTTACGTTTGTTAGTAATTCTTTAGTTTCCTCTAAATACTTTGAGTTTGAAAAGCTTCGTTTTAGTCTTTCATGCATTTTAACAGCATCATTAAGCCTTTCTTCTTTTTTTGTGAAATAACTTTTTATAGCTAATTCATAAGCTGATTTAAATTTGAAATATAAAGCTTCTTCTTTAAATGTTGTACCTAAATAATCTGATATTAAATTATCAAAGGCAACAATTGCAGCAATATAATCCTTTGTATGATAATATTGCTTCGCTATCTCAAATGATTTTTTTTCTAATTTACCCGTTAATTCTTTAACATACTTATTTGCATCTGCAATATTTGGGGAATTTGGATATTTAAAAATAAAATTTTGCATTGCAGTAATAGCTTCATAAGTATCTTTTTGGTCTAAGCTAAATAATGGTGAAGCTAAATAATAACTATGAGCTGATAAATATGCTCCTTCCTCAATTTTTGAACTTTTTGGATAGTTTTTTACAAACTTATCAAAATAGTATGCTGCTAAAGTGTATTGCTTTGTATTATAATGTGCTTGCGCTATCATATATTGAATACGTTCCATTTGAGGTTTCCCTCTGTAACTTGGTGTAATTTTCTCAAACAATTGTATCGCTTTATTGTATTTCTGTGATTCATACAATTCAGTAGCCATTTCATATTGCTTTTCAACAGTACCTTTATTCAATACTTTTTGATATTCACTACAAGATGAAACACCTATAGCTATCAATAAAATGAAAATGTAAATTTTATTTTTTTGCATTTGGCAAAATTAGTTATTTATTATGGATTATTAAAATGATTTTTTAACTTCAAGAAACCACAAAAATAACACGCTTTTAGAATAAATATTGCTTAACAATCCTAATTGTTTGTTAATAATTATGCTGTTGGTGCAACAGAACTTACAACTGTAAGTTGTTTAATGTCATTATCAAACAAGTATAAACCTCCTTTATCGTCACCAATTAAATTTATTTTATCTAAAATAGTTCTTGCTTGAGCTTCTTCTTCTATTTGTTCAGCAACATACCATTGTAAAAAGTTATGTGTAGCATAATCTTTTTCTTCTAATGCAATATGAACCAATTCATTAATTGTTTGAGAAACATAAACTTCATGTTTAAATAATGTTTCAAACATTTCCTTAATAGACCCAAATTCTAATGCTGGAGCATCTAACTCTGTAACTTTTGCAAAACCTCCACGCTCATTAACATATTTAAACATTTTTAACATGTGTTGACGTTCTTCATCTGAAGCATCATACATGAATTGAGAAGCTCCTTCAAGGCCTTTACTTTCGGCATAAGAAGCCATTGCTAAATATATTTGAGAAGATTCAGCTTCTATTCTTATTTGTTTATTTAAAACGGATTGCATTCTTTCTGATAACATAGTCTTTAATATTTAATTTTGTGAATTTACAGTTAAAAAATTAGTAGAGACACACTCTAATAATTAGCTGCAAAGGTATTTATTTTTTCTTGTAAATCATAAGAAGCATTCACTAAAGGTAAACGAACATTTTCAGAGCAAATATTTAACGTTTTTAAAAGTGCTTTTATACCTGCCGGATTCCCTTCTTCAAAAATATAATCTATACTATCCATTACTTTATAGTGAATCGCATTTGCTTCAGTTACATTTCCTTTTAAGCCATACTGAATCATTTTAGAAAAATCTTTAGGCAATCCTTGTCCAATTACTGAAATTACACCTACTCCACCCGCTAAAACTAAAGGCAAAGCAATCATGTCATCCCCAGAAATTATCATAAAATCAGCTGGTTTGTTTTGTATTAAACGCTGAACTTGAATAATATCCCCTGCAGCTTCCTTTATAGCAACAATATTTTTAAAATCATTCGAAATTCTAATTACAGTACTTGGTAAAACATTAACACCCGTTCTACTTGGTACATTATATAAAATTATTGGTAGCGGGCTAGCTTCTGAAACAGCTTTAAAATGTTGATAAATCCCTTCTTGAGTTGGCTTGTTATAATATGGTGAAACAGAAAGTATGGCACAATAATCAGACAAATCTGTCGATTTTAACTCTTCAACAATTGCCATAGTATTATTTCCTCCAACACCTATTACTAATGGCAATCTTCCATTATTTTCTTTAATAATAGTTGCTTTAACTAACTCTTTTTCTTCTGAAGTTAAGGTAGCTGGTTCGCCTGTAGTACCTAGAATAACCAAATAATTTATTCCATTATCTATTTGATAGTTTACCAAACGCTTCAACCCTTCAAAATCTACAGATTTATCTTTATTAAAAGGCGTTACTAACGCTACTCCTGTTCCTATCAATTCTTGCATCATATTTTTTTTAATATTTTCAAATACTTTAATAATTCTTTATCAAAAAGTTTAAAATCATCTGATTTACAATCAATTAACAAATCGTAAAAACGATTGTCTAAATGTTTAAAACCTGCTCTAAAACCTATTTTACACTGCAATAATAACAAGTTGCTGTATAAATTATCAACTTTACTGTAATTAATTAACAAATCGTATTTTTTTGTTAATATGGTTTTTAATTTTTCGGAATTAATTCTGCCATACCAGCCAAAATCCTTTGGAGTTATTATGTCTTCAGAACTCTCTTCTTTACTTACTTTTTGCTGAAAAACAACCATCTTCAAATCTTTCTCAGCAATATTAAATAGCGCTAATATTTCCTTTTTCACCTTGTCTTTTTCTGAAATAGTATCTAAAAACACAATAACACGCTTTATTTCTTTTGAAGAAATTGCTGTTGACTTTTTAAGCAAATCTTTTAACCTTCTGTTAAAAAATATTTGATTGCTTTTTCGTTTAAATCCTGTAAAAATCATCTATATTTACGCTTATTTCACAAAAATAATTAAAAATAGTAGTATTTCAACAATGAAAAAATTTATAATTTTATTTTTTACAATAACATTACTTTTTAGCTGTAAAAACAAACCACCACATTTAATTAGAATTGAAGGAAAACAACTTCCTATAACTGAAGAAATTAATTCTGTAAGAGCCATTGAAGACTATATAGAACCTTACAAGCAAAAGGTTGAAAAAGAAATGACTGCAGTATTAAGTTTTACTCCAATCGAGTTAAATAGAGATGATGGAATGTTAGAAAGCTCTTTAGGAAATTTAATGGCTGATTTAAGTTACCAAAAAGCAAATCCTATTTTTAATTCAAGAACTGGAGAAAATATTGATTTTGCCATGTTCAACTTTGGTGGTATAAGAGCGGGTATTGCAAAAGGTAATATTACTATGGAACATGCCTTTAATTTAATGCCTTTTGAAAATGAACTAGTTGTCGTTGAATTAACTTCTAATAAAATTGATGAACTTGTGAATTACTTGATTACTGAAAATAAGGCGCATCCTCTTTCTAAACAAGTTAATTTAATAATGAGAGAAAATGGATTTGATTTTAAAATAAATAAGACTCCTATTGATACTGCTAAAACATATTTTGTGTTAACATCTGATTATTTACAAAATGGTGGAGATAATATGAATTTCTTTAAAAACCCTGTGAATTTGTATAAAATAGATTACAAACTAAGAAATGCTATTATTGATTATTTTAAAGAAACAGATACCATTAAAGTGAAACTTGATGGAAGATTTAAAAGAAAAAACTAAAGGTATGAAAAGAAGAAACTTTATACAAAAAACTACAACTGCAACTGCTTTTTTAACACTTGGCGGACTTTCATTACAATCTTTCAATACAAAAACCACAAAACATATTACTATTTTACATACAAATGATACGCATAGTCATATCGATCCTTTTCCTAGTTCCCATGCGAGATACGCCAATAAAGGAGGTGTTGCAAGACGTGCAACTTTGGTAGAATCAATTAGAAATGAGAATCCGAATACCTTATTATTAGATGCAGGAGATATTTTTCAAGGAACTCCATATTTTAATTTTTATGGAGGTGAATTAGAATTTAAGTTAATGAGCATGTTAAAGTACGATGCTGTTACTATTGGTAATCATGATTTTGATAATGGAGTTGATGGTTTATACGCACAGCTACCACATGCAAAATTTGATTTTTTATCTGCTAATTATGACTTTACAGATACTATTTTAAATACCCACGTAAAACCTTATAAAGTTTTTATAAAAGATGACATTAAAATTGGAATATTTGGTTTAGGAATAGAATTAAAAGGTTTGGTAGGTGAAAAAAATTATAAAGAAACTAAATATTTAAACCCTATTGAAATTGCTCAAGATATGAGTAGAATTTTAAAAGATGATGAACAATGTGATTTGGTAATTTGTTTATCTCATTTAGGTTACCATTACAAACCAGAATCAAAGCTAATTGGAGATTTAGAATTGGCTTCAAAAACAAAAAATATAGATTTAATTATTGGAGGCCATACACATACTTTTTTACCAAAACCAACAGTCACTAAAAATAGTATTGGTGAAAATGTATTGGTAAATCAAGTTGGTTGCTATGGAATTAATGTTGGAAGAATTGATTTTTATTTCGATGAAGATAAAAACAAGGCAAGTAAAGGAAAAAGTATAATTGTTTAAAATAAAATATTAAAATGCGCATAGAAAACGACATAAAATTAGGTTTTACAGATGTAATGATTCGCCCAAAACGATCAACACTCAGCTCTAGAGCACATGTAAGCTTAGATAGAACTTTTTCATTTTTACATAGCGATCATAAATGGAATGGTGTCCCAATAATGGCTGCAAATATGGATACGGTTGGTACATTTGAAATGGCAAATGAATTAGCGAAACATAAAATTTTTACAGCAATTCATAAACATTATTCCATAGAGGAATGGGGAGAATTTATGGGTAAGGCACATGAAAATTTGACTGACTATATTGCTGTAAGCACAGGAACAAGTGCAACTGATTCAAAAAAATTAAGCGCTATCATAAATCAAAGTCCACAATTAAAATTTATTTGTATTGATGTTGCCAACGGCTATTCAGAACATTTTGTGAATTTTGTTAAAAAGACTAGAGGACAATATCCAAACAAAGTAATTATGGCGGGTAATGTTGTGACTGGTGAAATGGTTGAAGAATTATTATTAGCAGGAGCAGATATTATTAAAGTTGGTATTGGTCCAGGTTCTGTTTGTACTACTCGTGTTAAAACAGGTGTTGGTTATCCTCAACTATCAGCAATTATTGAGTGTGCTGATGCTGCTCACGGTTTAGGCGGACAAATAGTATCTGATGGTGGCTGTAAAATCCCTGGTGATATAGCCAAAGCTTTTGGTGGTGGAGCAGATTTTGTGATGCTTGGCGGAATGCTTGCTGGCCATACAGAAAGTGGTGGGAAAACAATTGAAATTGACGGTGAAAAATACAAACAATTTTATGGAATGAGTTCTGAAACTGCAATGACTAAACATGTTGGTGGAGTTGCTAACTACAGAGCTTCTGAAGGTAAAACAGTTCAAATCCCATATCGTGGTGCTGTTGAAAATACAGTACAAGATATTCTGGGTAGTTTACGTTCAACATGTACTTATGTTGGTGCAAGCAGACTAAAAGAATTAACAAAAAGAACTACATTCATAAGAGTACAAGAACAACATAACGAAATTTTTTCTAAATAAATTATTGAATTAAAATTAGTGATTTTGTAATCAATTCATTTTTATTCGTCTAAAAATGAAACTAAAAAGATGCATAAATCACTAATTTTAATTTTAAGAATTGCAGTTGCACTTATTTTAATTCAAACGCTCCGTTTTAAATTTACCGCACATCCTGATAGTGTTTATATATTCACAAAAGTAGGATTAGAACCTTATGGAAGAATTGGAATTGGGGTTTTAGAATTAATTGCAGCAATTTTAATTTTAATTCCTAAAACTATTTGGGCAGGAGCTTTATTAACTGCCGGCTTAATAAGTGGTGCTATAATGATGCATTTAACCCAACTTGGCATTGAGATAAACAATGACGGTGGTACATTGTTTTATATGGCTGTTGGCACTTTCATTCTTAGTGCATTGATACTTTGGAATCAACGAAAAAAAATTCCTTTTGCTGGTATAAATCTTTAACCTAATCGTTATTCTTTTCCAAAATCATTGAACGATAAATTAAATACTGGGCTAAAACATAGGTTATCATAATACTAATTTCAAATAAATGATCTTGTGTATGAAATTTATTGATTGCTAAAACAGCATCTGAAATCATAAAAACAATAGCACCAGAAAGCATTATTAATGACTTTTTTGATTTGGTATTCAAAAAATCAATTAAGGAAACTACTCCAAATGTTGCTATGGTTAATCCATAAATTATAACTGGCCAAAGCATTTCATGAAGTGAATCTTTCAAATTAAAAATCAACAAACTAAATACTATTAAAAAAGGAATAATTGAAAATATAACTTTTGATAAAGAATACTTTTTTATTCGGGATATAACAATTTTAATAAATAAAAGGTGGGCCATTAAAAATGAAATTAATCCTGCCATAAAAAATAGCTCTCCTGAAAACATTAATAAAACATCTCCAAAAAATGAAAATTCTAAGGCTATTACATACCATTTCAATCTTTTTGGCAAAGAAAATACATACAAAAAGAGTAGTGATAAAATTATAAGTGGTTTAAAAATATAGACGAGTATTGGAATTTCAAAAATGACACCAACAATATCCAAAACTGACACCAAAACAAATACAAAAAAGGTAAATTGAGCTTTATTCATTATAAATTGATTAATTCCAAGTGGGCAAGGTACAATTTTTGCTCAATTTATTTAATAACGGCTCTATTCCATTCACTAAACTTTGTTGCATCATTTTTGAATCATCTTTATGGCATTGCAAACAAGCTCCAACCAACAATAATTGCTGTTGTTCTTTTACTGAAAAAGGTCTAAAATCTAATCGAGTTGAATTAACAACACCTTCTTTAACTTCCTTTAAAAATGGAATCCAAGCATCTTCTGGTAAACTATCATTTGGATTATCAGCATATTCAGCATTAAAATTCCATTTCCCTTTGCCATTTTCAATTATGTAAACTAACTCTCCTTTTCCATAACCCAAAGTTGCAGAATTAGCATGGCAAGATTTACAATCTCTAACTTTACTGATTGTTGTATGTGGAGAATTTGGAGCATATAATCTATGAAAAGTAACATCTTTTCCAATTTCACCAGTATAACTTCCTTTATCAATAGTCATAATCATTCCTGGGATTGCTGGTTCAATATTTTTTCCGTCTTTATTTTCACGAACTCCAATTGCTGGTAATGAAGACGAAAATTCAGCAACATGCTCTTTCCATTGCCCTTTTCCATATTTTTTATCTAACAAATCAAATGCTCTTGGCTCATTTTTATCAAATTCTGTATGACAACCAATACAACGTGAAGTCCATGATGAATGGCATGTTGCACAACTCACATTTTTATGAGCATTATCTCTTGAACAAATTTCAGGTTGTGGGTTTAATGGGTGAAGTACACCATCTTTTTTCCCAATTAAAAAAGCATTTCCTAAAGAATCAATAAACGTATTTACTAATGGGTGATTATCTTTTTTAACAGCAATCATTTCTTTATCATAATGTGTGTAATCTCTATGTAAAAAAACCAATAAACTTTCAGCATCTAAAGAATCGTATGAAATTGTGTTTGGTTTTTCTTTAAAATGACAGTCGGCACATTGTAAAGTAACAGCTTGTTCTTCGTGAGTATATTTTTTTCCAGTACCCATTACCTCATGTGACGAATGACAATCTACACATAACAATCCTTTTGTATGATGTATATCTTCTTCAATGTATTTATAAACACGTTTATCTTCAACAGTTTTAAACCCCTTAAAACCTATAATCTCTTCTTCATTTAACATTGTTTCTTGCCAACCTTCATAATTTGTTGAAATTCTACTTGAACGACTATGACAACCATAACAATGCTCATTTTTCACAAAAATATCTGTTGAAGGGTGAAATTTTGGCAATTCTTTTTTATCAGAAGATAAATAATTCACTAAATCAGTTTTAGCTTCTTCAGAATAATTTAAATGACACGCATTACAACCTCCACCTCTACTCATCTGTGTAATTTCACCGTATTCCTGTTTTTCTGCTCCTAAATGACAATTAGCGCATAAATCACGTATATGTTTATCTGCAGGCGAATCTTTAATATCTTTTATATGATAATGATAATCTGGGGAATCTGCTTCACCAAAAATATATTTATCAACAGCAACCAATCCACTATTAGTTGTCATTAGCGAGTTTTCAATTTTAGAAAGTTCATTTGGGTGACATTTCCCACAAGTTACAGCAGCATCTACTAAATTACCTGGTATTAAAACCATTCCTTTATGTGAATCTTCCTTATCTAAAGTATTAGGATTTCCTAAATGACAACTTATACAACCAATTAGTTCAGGATTGTGATATTCTGAATAACCTTTTGTATCTGAATGACAATTTAAACAAGACTCTTCATCTATATTTTCAATTTTTATATACTGAATTTCATGATTGCCTATTATCTCTAAATCATCTTTACTTTTTAAAAAGAAAAGAATAAGTACTCCTGTAATTAGTAATGCAAAAAAACCAACTTTAGCGAATTTTATCTTCATAAATAAATTGTTGGCTCAAATTTACAATAAATTAAAATCTAGTTAAACAATTATTAAAAAAGTTAATAAACTGATATCCATTTCAATAGAATTTCAACGAATAGATATGTAACATTTATCACATATAATTTGCTGATTATCAATTTATTATTGTAACTATTGTTACTGTCTCTAAAAAGATTTAATGACTTTTATCATACTCTAAACTTTACTGAGTAAATATCTTTACCCCAGAAAAAAAATGAATAAACTTATGACTACTTCAAGAAGAAAATTTATTAAAATTTCTGCCTTAGGATTAGGAGGTGTTGCGGCAACTACAAGTGCAATTAATGTATTTGGGGCCAATTCATATTTAGATGATTTAGTAAAACAAAAAGTTTCTAAAGAATTTAAAAGAACTGCTACCTATTGCGAAGTTTGCTTTTGGAAATGTGCTGCTTGGACATACACAAATGAAGAAGGCGAGATTAAAAAAATTATTGGTAACGAAGATGATACTCATTGTGAAGGAAGGCTTTGCCCTAGAGGTACAGGTGGAGTAGGAATGTATACTGATCAAGACCGACTTAAAACTCCCTTAATCCGAACTACAGTAAATGGTGAAGAAACATTTAAAGAAGCTAGTTGGGAAGAAGCTTTAGATTTAATTGCTTCAAAATTTAAAACTGTAATTGATTCTCATGGGCCTGAATCTATAGCATTAATTAAACACGGGTCACCAGGATCACATTTAGAACATTTATATAAAGCTTTTGGATCAGATACAATTGCAGAACCAGCTTATGCACAATGTAGAGGCCCTAGAGAAACAGGTTTTAAATCAACTTTTGGAAGTTGGGTGGGTTCCCCCGAACCAACTGATATTAGAGATACAAAATGTTTAGTGCTTATTGGTTCTCACATTGGTGAAAATATGCACAATTCTCAAGTTCAAGAAATGTCTGATGCAATAGATAATGGTGCTACTATTATAACTGTTGATCCTAGACTATCTACTGCCGCAAGTAAATCTAAACACTGGTTAGCTATTAAACCTGCTACAGATATTGCTTTAATGCTTTCTTGGATGAATGTATTAATTGAAGAAGGTTTATATGACAAGGCTTATGTAGAAAAATATGGACTAGGCTTTG
The DNA here is from genome assembly GCF_937891065.1 of uncultured Lutibacter sp. GTDB lineage: Bacteria > Bacteroidota > Bacteroidia > Flavobacteriales > Flavobacteriaceae > Lutibacter. The sequence goes on from NZ_CALAEQ010000264.1 coordinate 31,668, forward strand.
ATGAATTAAAAGAGCACGTAAAACAATTCACTCCTGAGTGGGCCTATGGTATTACAACAATAAAACCTGAAGAAATCAGAAAAACTGCAAGAGTTATGGCTCATGCTGCACCTTCAGTAATTATCCATCCTGGACGACATGTTGTATGGTATGGTGATGATACACAACGTGCAAGAGCAATGGCTATTTTAAATGGTTTATTAGGTTCTTGGGGACGTCGTGGTGGATTTTATTTTAAAGAAAAAATTTCAGTACCTAAATTTCCACAACCTAAATATCATCACCCAAAATGGGGATGGAAAGAAATTGGAGAGAAATATCCTTTAGCTGAAATGGGAATTACAAGCGAGGTTCTTAGAGCTGCGATACCTAGTGATGATAATAAATATCCTGTTAAAGCATTAATGGTTGCAGGAACTAATATTACAAAATCAATTCCAGATAGAAAACTATTAGAAGAAGCTTTAGAAGCTTTAGACTTTGTTGTTGTTATTGACACAATGCCAATGGATGTTACAGGTTTTGCTGATGTAGTACTACCTGAATGTACCTATTTAGAACGCTTCGATGGTATACGATCAGCTACTAACCGACACCCTTCTATTGCTGTAAGAGTTCCCGCTGTACCTCCAAAATATGATTCAAAACCAGCATGGTGGATGGCCAAACAAATTGGGGAACGTTTAGGTGTTGGAGAATATTTTAATTATGATGATTTTAAAGAAGTTATTGAGTGGCAATTAAAAGAAATGGGAACTTCTTTAGAAGAAATGGAGAAAATTGGAGTTAAAAATTACCCACGTAAGTCGGGTCCAATGTATCTAAATGAAGATGAAATATACCAATTTCCAACAGTAAGTGGTAAAATTGAATTTTATTCTCAAGAATTAAAAAATTTAGGATTTGATCCAATACCAAAATATACAGCTCACCCAGAACCACCACAAGGTTTTTATAGATTAAATTATGGTAGAGCTCCAATGCATACTTTTAGCAGAACTGCAAACAATCCTAATTTAAATGATTTAATGGATGAAAATAAACTTTGGGTAAACCCTAAAGTTGCTAGAATACTTAGATTAAAAACAAACCAAGAGGTTTGGTTAAAAAATCAAGATGATGTTACTTCTACTTTCTCTATAAAAGTGAGAGTTACTGAAAGAGTTCGTTGGGATTCTGTTTATATGGTTCATGGTTTTGGACATGATAATAAAAAATTAAGCAACACTTATGGTAAAGGTATAAACGATACTCAATTAATTTCAAAAGTAGCTGTTGACCCTATTATGGGAGGAACTGGAATGAGAGGAAATTTTGTTACAATTTTAACTGAAAACCCACATAAAAATACTGAGATATGAGATATGCAATGGTAATAGACACATTAAAATGTGTTGGATGTAGTGATTGTGTTGTCGCCTGTCAAACAGAAAACGATGTACCAATTGGGTATTGTAGAGATTGGATTACTGAAACCGTTAGCGGTACATATCCAAATCTAGATTTAGAACTAAAATCTGAAAGATGTAATCATTGCGATAACGCACCTTGCGTACGTTGTTGCCCTACAGGAGCTAGTCATATAGTTGATGGTGGAATTGTACTTGTTACACCTGAAGAGTGTATTGGTTGTGGAGCTTGTATAGAATCCTGTCCTTATGATGCACGTTACCAACATCCTGATGGTTACGTAGATAAATGTACTTTCTGTCATCACAGATTAGAAAAAGGCCAATTGCCTGCTTGTGTGTCTGTGTGCCCAACAAAATGCATGTATTTTGGTGATTTAGACAATCCAAATAGCGAAGTTTCACAATTATTAAAAAATAGAAAGTATAAAACATTAGCTCCTGAAGCAGGAACTGATCCACATGTTTTTTACTTAACTTAAAATTAAAATTATGCAAGAAGAATTATTTACAAGTGGAAGACATATACCGCATATAGATCCTTCATTAGAAATATGGCACTGGCCAATTTCTTTATACCTTTTTCTGGGAGGATTATCAGCTGGATTATTATTTTTTGCTGCCTTATTCTATATATTAGGAAAAGATAAAGAATACCCAACAGCAGTAAAAATCGCGTCTATTGTTCCTCCTATTGCTCTATCATTAGGGTTATTAGCTTTGGTTTACGATTTAACTCATAAACTATATACTTGGCAATTATATATGACTTTTAGAATTGAATCTCCAATGTCTTGGGGAGCATGGGTTCTATTAATTGTTACTCCGCTTTCTTTTCTTTGGACATTTAGTTATTACCGAGAAATTTATCCAAGATTGGAACAAAAACTTCAAGTATTTAAAAAGTTTAAATTTTTAACTAATGTTGAGAAATTTGTTCAGGAAAACAGAATATATATGGCATATGTTTTAATTCCTTTAACATTGGTTTTAGGTATTTACACAGGTATCTTATTGTCTGCATTTAATGCACGTCCACTATGGAATAATGCTATTTTAGGCCCTTTATTTTTAGTTTCAGGTTTATCTACAGGTGCTGCAGCAATTATTTTACTTTCTAAAAACAAGAAAGAAAAACACATGTTCGGCAAAATAGATTTGGTATTAATTATTATTGAATTAGCATTAATAGTTCATATGATTATGGGTTATTATGCCGGTTCACAAGTTCAACTTGAAGCTATGCAATTATTAGTTGGTGGAGAATTTACACTAATATTCTTTGGATTTGTTGTAATCCTGGGGTTAATAATACCTGCGATACTTGAACTAATTGAACTTATAGGCTATAAAGTTCCTTCAATGGTACCTGCGTTACTAGTTCTGTTAGGTGGTTTAATATTTAGATTTGTAATGGTTGAAGCAGGACAATTAACAAGATTCCTTTATTAAAAAGTAAATTATGAAAAATAATCAAAAAAATAGACACGTTTATTGGAACCCTTATTTTGGGGGATTCTTACTAGGAATTTTAATCTTATTTACTTTTTATATTACAGGTAGAGGATTAGGTGCAAGTGGAGCAATGAAAAGTAGTGTTGTTTCTATTGTAGATACAGTTGCGCCAACACATGCAGAAAATAGTGCTTATTACAGTAAATTTATAAGTGATGAAAAATCACCAATGAATACTTGGTTGGTATTTGAAGCTTTAGGTGTTTTAATTGGTGCATTTATATCTGGTGGCTTAACTGGTCGAATTAACTGGAGAGTTCAACACTCACCAAAAATAACTTCTAAAAGAAGATTAGCTTTTGCTTTAGGCGGTGGTATTTTATTTGGGTTAGGAGCTCAAATTGCACGTGGCTGTACAAGTGGCGCTGCTTTAAGCGGTATGGCTGTATTATCAACAGGTGGTTTTATAACAATGTTAGCCATTTTTGGTTCAGCATTCGCATTTGCTTACTTTTTTAGAAAAAATTGGATTTAATAAAATAAAAAATAAAAAAAATATGGGACCATTAATTCCTAACGGTATAATTCCACACGAATGGGATAGTATAATTGCCATTTTAATTGGTATTGTTTTTGGATTTGTTTTAGAAGCTTCTGGCTTTTCATCTTCAAGAAAACTTGCTGGATTATTTTACGGCTATGATTTCGCAGTATTAAAAGTTTTCTTTACAGCTGCTATAGTATCATTAATAGGTATGTATTATATGGATTATCTAGGCTATGTTGATATAACACAAATGTATGTTCATCCTACTTATTTATGGGGAGCTATTATTGGAGGTATAATTATGGGTGTAGGTTTTGTCGCTGGAGGATTTTGTCCTGGGACGAGCTTATGCGCTGTTGCTATTGGTAAAATAGATGCTATAGTATATGTAATAGGAATTATGATTGGAGTATTCATTTTTTCTGAATTGTACTTCTTATTTGAACCTATTTACGAAGGTTTCTTTATGGGTAATATTACATTAATTGATTCTCTAGGGGTAAATCCTTATTGGTTTATATTTATATTTACCTTAATAGCAATTTTATCTTTTGTAATATCTGATATCATTCGTAAAAGAAATAAAAAAATATTTTACTAATTTAACAACAACAAAATGGTTAAAAAAAAGGTAGCAAAAGTTTTAGGTTTTAGATATAAGGCTCTTGCAGGTATATTAATCATACTTGCCGGTGGACTTGTTTTATTGCCTAAATACGAAAAACATGAAGGTATTAAACCTGAACAATTATTAAGTAACGTAATTAGTTCTGCAAGATATGTTTCAACTGATAAATTGGCTGATATCTTAATAAATCAAGATCCTTCTTATTTATTAATAGATGTAAGAGATGAAGAGAGTTATAAAAAATACTCACTCCCAAATGCAGTTAATATACCACTTGCAAAATTATTAGATGAAGATTTTGAAGCATACTTAAACCAAAATTCATACAATGTAGTTCTGTATTCTAATGATCATTTTTATGCAGATCAAGCTTGGATACTATGCAACAGGTTAAATTATAAAAACCTCAACGTTTTAAAAGGTGGAATTAATGAATGGTATGAAACTATTATAAACCCGCCAAAACCAACAGAAGACATGCCAGCTGAAGCATTTGAATTGTACACCTTCAGAAAAGCAGCAAGTATGTATTTTGGAGTAGCGTATATTCAGGAATTTAAAGTAGCACCAGTAGTAAAAAAAGTAGTTCCTAAAAAGGTTATTACTGTTAAAAAGAAAAAGAAAGCACCAGCAGAAGGTGGTTGTTAATTTTAGACACTTTATAAAAAACTCTTTATGAAAGAATTAGAAAAAACCAAACGAATATCAATAGCTGGAACACTTACTATATTGATAGTACTAATAGCTGTCTTATCTTTTGAAAGACCAAAATATCTTTACAAAGTTAATAGTGTAAAAACACTTGAAAAATTAATAAGTTTTGATTACTATGTCTCATTAGACGAAATAAATAATCCTGATTTTATTTTAATTGACGTTAGAAATCAATTTGAATATGAAAAAGGTCATATAGAAAATGCTATTAACATAACTACTTCTGAAATTTTAAGTGATAATAACACTGATATTTTGAAAGAAATTGAAGAAAAGGGAAAAATAGCACTATTGTATGGAGCAATTCCTAATGACGTAAATGGAGCATTCTTAATGATGACTCAATTAGGATTTAAAAATGTTAAAATTTTAACTGTTGAAAATAGTTACTTCGAAAATCAATTAATTACAAAAAATGTAAGTATTGAAAAGAGTAATGCAGACATACGAGCCTTTATTGATGAATCAATAAAAAAAGCAAATATAGATTCAGAAGAAAAAGTTGTAGTAAAAAAAATTACCAAAAAGGTAATTACGGTTCGAAAGAAGAAAAAAGCACCTGCTGAAGGTGGTTGTTAATTAGTTTTAATAAATACTAAAAAAAGGCGATTTTTAAATTTAAAAATCGCCTTTTTTATATCAACATAGCAGTGACCACAACTTAAAACGTAGAATTTTAAATAATTAGCTATTCATTTTTTTTAGCAAAAGTATTTAAATCTTTCCCAGTTGGTTCTTCAAATATTTCTAAAT
>NZ_CALAEQ010000265.1 GCF_937891065.1 uncultured Lutibacter sp.
CCTGTTCCATCGTTTGCTGTTGTTCCTATTCCAATAATTTGTTTAGACATAATCTGCTGTTATTAAAGTTGTATCTGCTGTTAGTGTTGTGTTGTCTGCTCTTACTACAATACCATCTTGTTGTACATAGAATCTTATTACTTGGTTTGTATCTGTATTTGTTATATCAATAAATATATTTCTTCTTAATACTGTATTCTCTGTTACCGTAAATAATAAATTACCATTACCATCATCTGTTACATCTATCCAACTTATACCATAACCACTATCAATTTTGGTTACTGAATAATTGCCTAAGTTAGTTACATAAGCCGAATATATTTGAGCTTCTTTAGTTAATGATATATTTGTAGTTGAAGTTGAGAAACCACCTAACGTATAATCAAAACTATTAACTAAATTAAATTCTGTTTTACCAGTTACTAAGTCAGTTGTAAAACTATCTATTCTAAAGTAGTCACTACCTATTTTAAGCATATCATTTAACTCTAACTTTAACAATATACTTAAAGGAATTATTGATGCGTTAAAACTAAAGTTACGGCGTTTAATATTGAATAAATTATTTATATATTCCTGATGATAATTTGAATATAAAGTATTTTCTATTTTAACTCCATCATATTCATTAAATTCATTACCAAATACTGTACTGAAATTTTTAGTTTCTAAGTTGTCAACGTGTGAAGGTGCATTAATAGTTCCACTTAATTGTACTGTATCATTTTCCCTTATGAATAAAATATTAGTAGCACCTATATTAGTTTTTATATTATAAAATATGTGAGGTTTTGGGTTAACTGATTTTATTTCATTATCTACAATAGGACTATAAACAATATTAGTTAAACTCCCATCTTTAACATCTATTAACCTATCATAAATAAATTGTTCAAAAGGTAATGTAATATCAACCGTATCACCATCTAAAACCTCCCCAGTAACTTGGTCTTTTATGATAGCTTCTAAATCACCATAAGCAATTCCATTATTTTCTTTAAATTGTTTGTTAAGTATTGTAATCGGATCTTGAAAACTATATTTAATTTCGCTTAATATATTACCCCTTGCAACATCGTATGTATCAAAGTTTATATAATTAGTAACATCGTATAAACTACCTTGCAGGTAATAATCTTTTAAAGTGTTAACGTATATTGTGCCATCATCTTGTGGTATTACAACTAACTTAAACATCTGAAAAATACCTTTAAGAAAATCTATTATTTTCATCTTAGGCATATTACGTGTTATGTCACCAATAGAAGTTACAATACTACTACTCGCTGTTGTTGTTAATATATCTAATATTACATCTTCATATACTACCTGTCTTAAACTTGCTGAGTATTCAAAAGAACTATCACTTTCTATTTCATAATATATTTCAAATTCTCTATAAATCTCAACATCATCACGTAAGGTTATTTCTAAACTTCCTATTGTTAAATTATTACCAACTGGTGTAATTGTTCTTTGTGCTAATAATATATTTCCATTTTGCTCATACGCTTTTATAGTATATGGTACAGATTCATAACCCTCTAATGGTGTAACATATAAAGTGTTTACGAAATACAATATACCTTCTGCATTTAATATACCTCTTGTTTCATAAAATCCAACGTTAGAAGTAAAATCTACATAAGTATTTTCACCACCATTAAAATCAACAAGAGTAGAACCACCACCGCCACTTGTTGTATTGGTAGCATTTAACCACATAAACAATTCTGTGAACTCTGACCTCCCAAAAAAGTCACGTGAGAATGTTAAATTATAATCATTCTCTATTGCTTCTATTATTCTTATAAGTTTTAGTGATGGTTTTAATTCATCAAATTTAACTCCATTATCACCTGTTGCACTATAAGCTATATTAGCAAGTGTATCTGTATTTGTATAATTATTAACCGTACTATTATAGTAATATTGTTTCTTTGCTAATAGGTTATAAATTACATCACCATCCTTTAAACTACTTTCTAAACCTAACTTTACATTATTACCGTTATAGTCGTGATTAAATGCTGACAAATCTAAAACGCTTAACTCATCTTTACCAACGCTATCAGATATTGATACTAAGTTACCCCAAAAGTTAATAGTATAACTTGAAGGTTTACCTTGTTTTACTTTTACTTTCTGTAATAAAAATTTACCAATTCTAAAAGGTATTCCATCTAATTCAATCCTGCCATCTACTTTTATACGAGCATCGAAAGTATTATCTATATTAGCATTATAGTAATGTTTAAATATCTGATTGTTATTATCACTTGCAGGAACGGTAAAACTCTTTGTATAGTCGGTTGTATTCTTAGTTACATCTTCAATGCTTAATACACTTGAAGTAACAGATATACTTTCATCTTTATGTAAGTCTAATAAATCATTTCCTATGTATATTTTAACTATCATAAAGTATTAATTTCATTATATGAATAACTGAAATCTATTTCGTAATTAATTAACCTATCCTTTTGCCTTGTCTTGTATTCTAAACTTGTTTTAGTAACGTTTAATGGTACAAATCCATTATTATAAACATATACTTTAGATGATAATAATAGTTGCTTAAAACTATCGTTCATACTTTCGTTTACAAATCCACTATTAACTTTAAAATTAGTGCGACCTTGTATATTATAGTCTACATATTGATGGTTTCCATCACTTGGCTGTCCGCTATTACTCTCATAAGTTTCTTTTGTCACTCCTAAAGTATCAGTTTTAGCTTTAAAGAATGTAATAATTTGTTGTTCACCTTCTTTATTTAAGAAATATATGTCTATTGGTGTGTATCTACACTCATCTTGTATCACTAATTCTATAACTTCACCGTTAAAAGTTATCTCAATGTACTCATCTGTTGTAGTATCTGCTATATTTACGTTAATTAACTGTACTATTTCTTCTGAATTAGTGCTAACTGGTTCAGCTATACTATAATTAATCTCATTATTTGGGTAACTTATAACTGTTATCATACTTCATTTAGTTTTATAGGTGCTGTAAATATAGATGTACGGTTTACTTTGTATCTACCTACTGGAATAAGTAAGCGGTTTGTTGGTGTTTGTGGGTTTTCTCCTTCATTACCATAACCATAACCTTTTAAAAGTAGGTCAGTAGTTCCTAATTGTGCTACATCTACATCAGCAGGATCAGTTGTTGTATAAAATATTTCATATCTACACCACTTTTGATTGTTTGCACTTATCAAACCAGTTGTTGCATTTATATTAGGATTGAAAGTAATAAAATCATTTAGTAATCTTGCTATATTTAACTTATCATCACCAATAGAAGAAGCTAAATTAACTTTTGTTATCTCATAATCGGCTGTGACTGGTACGGCTGTTTTTAATCCACTCCATACATATAGCTTAACTGTGTATGATGTTGCCGTAGCACTTGTAAGAGGACTTACAAATGGAACTGTGATATAATAACTTGAAAGACTTTTTATCATTTTAATATTACTTTTAATTGTTCTTCTACTTCTAAAGCATAAGCTGCATAAACATCATCTGGTAATCTTTTAAACGCTTGTTCAAATGGTCTTGTAAAAAAGTTAGTTGTTTCTAAACCTTTATTATAAATACTTCTTATAATTAAAAACGATGTACTTTCAAAACTTAAAAACTTTCCTTTTTTATCTCTAAACTGAAAACGTTTTCTTTTTACCCAACTATTAATTCCACTTGTCAAACCTCCTTTTCTACCTGTACCACTTCCAAATTTAAAAGGACTTGTAGGTGCTTTGGCTGAACTACTTTTACCTTTTACACCTTTATCTACAAACTCCCAATAATCATCAGCACTCCCAAAACTAAAAGTTAATACAGTCTTTTTTTTAAACTCCTCTACATTGTAATCAACACCATTATATAAATCACCTTTGTCACGCTTACCTTTCTTTGTTAGGTTAGATTTAGCTTGTTGTTTAACATACTTTCCAAACTTATTTAATTCATTAGCTACGCTCATTATTAATCATCTTGATATTCAATTCCATAAAAATTATGGCTATTTGCTAAACCGTTTAATTTTATCTTTTTACCTTTCCAACCATCAGGCTCTAAATCTTTCCATAATATATCGACTGAATATTTATTTGAGAATGTAGGTGCTTTTGTTTCGTTTCCTTCATCGTCGTACTTACCTTCTTTAGTCATTACGAATCCTAATTCTACAACTCCAAAAGCTTCACCATCTAATGTTGCAATCTTATCTTTAGCATCTTGCT
>NZ_CALAEQ010000266.1 GCF_937891065.1 uncultured Lutibacter sp.
TACAAGCTGAATATGCCATGAATATTTGTCCAACTGGTGCTATTTTAGTTAAAGGCAAATCAATAAGTAAACCTTTTGGAGATAGACAATTTGACTTTGGAGTTGAAGGAAAAAAAATACCTTTTAAGAAAACCAATATCAATAAAACGAACGGTCTAAAAAAACGAGTGGCAACAACGTCTTTGGCCGGTTGTTTCGGGTGTCATATGTCAATGCTTGATATTGACTTGGGATTATTAGATTTAATTGAAGTCGTTGAATTTCATAAATCTCCACTTACTGATATTAAAAAATTTACGCAACGTTGTGATATCGGTATTATTGAAGGAGGCTGCAGTAATACTCATAATTTTGAAGTATTAAGAGCTTTCCGTGAAAATTGCGACATTTTAGTTTCTGTTGGTGAATGTGCCATTTGGGGAGGTTTACCAGCACTTAGAAACACTATCCCCTTAGAAGAATGTTTAAAAGAATCTTATTTAAATTCTTTAACAAGTGAGGATAATGAAACAATAATTCCTCATCATGAAGATATTCCAAAAATTTTAAATAAAGTTTATTCAAATCATGAAATTGTAAAAATTGATTATCATATTCCTGGATGTCCTCCTAACTCCAATCATATTTGGAGCGTAATTAAGAATATCTTATTTGAAGAAGAACATGAGATAGCATATCCTGAATTTAAATATGATTAACCTTTAAAACTCAATAAAATGAATCCAAGAAAAATTACAATAGATCCAATTACACGAGTTGAAGGACATGGAAAAGTCACCATCAAATTAGATGAAAATGGTAAAGTTAGTGATGCCTTTTTACACATAGTAGAGTTTAGAGGTTTTGAAAAATTTATTCAAGGACATCCATATTGGGAAGCTCCTGTTTTAGTACAACGCTTATGCGGAATTTGCCCGGTAAGCCATCACTTAGCAGCTGCAAAAGCAATTGACCAATTAGTTGGTATAGATCCCGAAGAATTATCTCCAACAGCTACAAAACTTCGTAAGTTGTTACATTTCGGACAGATTTTCCAATCTCACGCCTTACATTTTTTCTATTTAGCTTCGCCTGACCTATTGTTTGGAATTGATGCTCCTGCCGAAAAAAGAAATATTGTTGCTGTTGCAACAGAAAATAGAGAGCTCGCAAAAAAAGGAATTTTAATGCGAAAATATGGTCAAGAAATAATTAAGGCTCTTGCTGGGAAAAAAATACACGGTATTCTAGCAGTTCCTGGTGGTGTGCATAAAACATTTACAGCTAAAGAACGAGAATATTTCTTAGATGGAAAAGAAATTCCGGCTATTGACACAATGATTTCTTGGTCTAAAGAAATTATTGATTTTATGAAATCATATCATCTAAAAAATAGTGATTGGGTTGATAGTTTTGCAGCATACCCATCGAATCATTTAGGATTGATTGATAAAAAAACTGGTGCATTGGAATTATACGATGGTCGACTTCGTTCTATTGATTTTGAAGGAAATGAGTTATTAAACATTGAAGATATTGAATATTCCAATCATTTTAAAGAAGCAGTAGAACCTTGGTCTTATTTAAAATTTCCATACATGACAAAATATGGAAGAGAAAAAGGTTGGAACAGAGTTGGACCATTAGCTCGCTTAAATACCTGTTCACATATTAATACACCATTAGCTGAAATTGAACGGCAAATTTTTAAAGCTAATACAAAAAATAAGCCTAATAATATGACCATGCATACTCATTGGGCGCGTCTTATAGAACTACTTCATTGCGCTGAAAGCATTAAAGAATTGCTATTAGACGAAGATATTATGGGTACTGATTTAGTTAGAAAAGGAGTTCCTCGCAGAAAAGGAATTGGAGTTATTGAAGCTCCACGAGGCACACTTATTCATGAATACCATATTGATGAAAAAGGTTTAATTACAAAATGTAATTTAATTGTTTCTACAACACATAATAATGAAGCAATGAATAGAGGTGTTAGGACAGTTGCAGAAAGTGTTTTAAATGATAAACCTGAAATAACTGAACCTATGCTAAATCAAATAGAAATTGCTATTAGAGCTTATGATCCTTGTTTAAGTTGTGCCACACACGCTTTAGGAGAAATGCCATTAATTGTTCAATTAGAAGATCACCAAGGAAACTTAATTGATGAAAAAATTAGATAACACCTTAATTATTGGGATAGGAAATAACACTCGCCAAGACGATGGTCTTGGTTGGTGTTTTTTAGATTTGCTAGAAAAAGAAGGATTTAACGAAGAAAATCTGTTGTACAAATATCAGTTAATGGTTGAAGATGCAGATTTAATTAGTTCGTATGAAACTATATTTTTTGTTGACGCTAATAAAACTAGTTTAAATGAAGGTTTCACTATAGAACGACTATACCCTTCTGAAAAAGTTGCATTTTCAACACATGAAGTCCCTCCAAATCAAATATTAAATTTGTGTGAAACCATTTATTATAAAAAACCTAAAGCCTATCTAATTAAAATTCAAGGTTTTGAATGGGATTTTAAAATTGAATTATCTAAAAAAGCAAAAATAAATTTAAATAATGCTATAAATAAATTTATTCATGATTTTCTAAGTTACAAATCCTAAACCTTGTTTTATTTGATTAAATTTACAACTCCTTAAAACTTAATTCTTAGTTGAAAAAGGAGTTGAATTCATTTATATAATTCAAATGCAAAAAGAATTTACACCCAAATTATTTTCCCTACTAAAGCAAGGGATTTCTAAAGAAACATTTTTTAAAGACCTTATCTCAGGTATAATTGTAGGAATTGTAGCACTTCCATTAGCCATTGCTTTTGCTATTGCTTCAGGTGTTTCTCCTGAAAAAGGTATTATTACGGCAATCATTGCAGGAATTATTATTTCAGCTTTTGGAGGTAGTAGAGTTCAAATTGGAGGGCCAACAGGTGCATTTATTGTAATTGTATATGGTATTGTTCAACAATACGGTATGGATGGTTTAACCATAGCAACATTTATGGCTGGATTTATAATTATTGGTTTGGGACTTGCTCGCCTTGGAAATTTATTAAAATTTATTCCTTATTCTCTTATTGTTGGTTTTACTAGCGGTATTGCTTTAATTATTTTTTCTTCTCAAATTAATGATTTTTTTGGTCTTCACATTGCGAACCTTCCTGCTGATTTTATTGATAAATGGATTGTTTATTTTAATAATTTTCACAACATTAATTGGTATGCAATTTCAATTGCTGCCACAACCGTAATTGTAACTATTTATTTTCAGAAATTAATAAAAAAAATTCCAGGATCTATTGTTGCAATTCTATTAGCAACTATTGTTGTTCAAGTTTTTAATATTCCTGTAGACACTATTGAAAGCAATTTTGGAGAAATTCCAAGCAACTTTAACTTGCCTTCAATTCCACATTTTGATTATGAAACCGTAAAATCATTAATTCAACCCGCTTTTGCAATTGCATTATTAGGAAGTATAGAATCATTGCTTTCAGCAGTTGTATCTGATTCTATGATTGGAGGAAAACATCGTTCAAATATGGAATTAATTGCGCAGGGTTTTGCAAATATTGCATCTTCTATATTTGGAGGTATTCCTGCGACAGGCGCCATTGCTAGAACAGCTACAAATGTTAAAAATGGAGGAAGAACTCCAATAGCCGGAATTGTTCATGCATTCATATTACTTGCAATAATGCTACTTTTTGCTCCTTACGCAAAATTAATACCGCTCTCATGTTTGGCTGGTATTTTAATTGTTGTTGCCTACCATATGAGTGAATGGAGACAATTTAAATCTATTTTAAAAGGAAGTAGCATGGATATTATTATTCTGCTAACCACCTTCTTTTTAACAGTAATCTTTGATTTAGTTATTGCTATAGAAATTGGCATTGTACTTTCTAGTTTTATGTTTATGAAAAGGATGAGTGAATCTGTTCACATAAAAAACATCACTTCTGAATTAAGAAATAGTGAAAATTTATTTGATGAAGAACTACAAAACTTACCAAGTGAAGTTATTTTATATGAAATAAATGGACCTTTATTTTTTGGTGCAGCAAGGCAATTTCAAGAAACAATTACTATTGATAACCAAGATAAAAAAGTGATTATAATAAGAATGCGATATGTACCAATGATTGATGCTACAGGATTTCAAAGTTTAAAAGAAATAGTTAAAACTTTTAAAGAAAGAGGTATCCTAGTAATTTTATCTGGTATTGGTATAGATTTAAGAAGAAATTTCAGAAAAAATGGTATGTATGAGATTATTGAAAGAAAATATATTGTTTCTGATATTACTAAAGCGATGTCAAAAGCTGAAAAATATTTAGAAGAACAATCATAAATTAATTATTATCTTCAACATTTAATTTTGAAGCCATATTATGAAAAAAATAATATTCAATTTATTTCTATTACTCATTTCAGCGCCACTTTTTTCTCAAAATAAAATTTTCACACATCAAGATACACTTAGAGGATCTATTACTAAAGAACGAATTTGGTGGGATTTAAAACATTATGATTTAAATATTAAGGTATTTCCAGAAACAACATCAATTTCAGGAAATAATAATATTATATATAAAGTTCTTGATCCATATCAAATAATGCAAATTGATTTACAAGATCCTATGAAAATCACGAAAATAACTCAAAATGATTCTGAGCTTAGCTTTACAAAAGATGGATATTCATATTTCATTCAACTAAAAGACAAACAAGTAAAAGGTGATACAAATAAACTAACCGTTTTTTTTGAAGGAGAACCCGTAATTGCTAAAAGACCACCTTGGGACGGAGGTTTAACTTGGGAGAAAGACAACAACTCAATAGATTTTATTGCTACTTCATGTCAAGGAGCTGGTGCAAGTTTGTGGTGGCCGTGTAAAGATCACATGTATGATGAACCGGAAAATATGGCAATTAATATCACAACTCCTAACCATCTTATGGATGTTTCAAATGGAAGGCTAAAAAATGTAACAGAGAATGCTGATTACACAAAAACATTTCATTGGTATGTTGAAAATCCAATCAATAATTACGGTGTAAATATGAATATTGGAGATTATGCTCATTTTTCAGAAAAATATGAAGGAGAGAAAGGTCTTTTAGATTGTGATTATTATGTTTTAAAAGAAAATCTTGGAAAGGCTAAGGAACAGTTTAAAGATGTAAAAAGAATGTTACAAGCCTTCGAACACTGGTTTGGTCCTTATCCTTTTTATGAAGATAGTTTTAAACTAGTTGAAGTTCCCTATTTAGGTATGGAGCATCAAAGTTCTGTAACCTACGGGAATCAGTATCAAAATGGTTATTTAGGAAGGGATTTAAGCGGAACTGGATGGGGATTAAAATTCGATTTTATCATTATTCATGAATCTGGTCACGAGTGGTTTGCAAATAATATTACCTATAAAGATATCGCTGATATGTGGATTCATGAAAGTTTTACAGCATATTCTGAAACCTTATTTTTAGATTATCATTATGGAACAGAAGCAGGCAACGAATATGTTATTGGGACAAGAGAAAATATTCAAAATGACAGGCCAATAATTGGTATTTACAATGTAAATCATGAAGGATCTGGAGATATGTACTATAAAGGTTCAAACATGCTGCATACTTTAAGGCAATTATTAGAGGATGATGAAAAATTTAGAGAAATTCTTAGAGGTTTAAACAATGAATTTTATCATCAAACTGTGACTACTGAGCAAATTGAAAATTATATAAGTGAACACACTAAAATAGATTTATCCGCTTTTTTCAATCAATACTTACGAGATATTAGGATTCCTAAGTTAGTTTACAAAATTTCTAAAAATAAATTAAAATTCAAATGGGTTAACATTGTTGAAGATTTTGATATGCCTGTAAAAACTTATTTAAACGATTCTGAAAGGTGGATCTTCCCAACTAAAGAATGGAAAGTATTGTTATTAGAAACACCTATTTTAAGCTTTGAAATTGATAAAAATTTTTATATTGAATCTAAAAATTAAATTAATTTCCAAAAGCAGTTAACACCAATTTTCTAGAACTACCATAGTTCCTATGTTCACATAAATAAATTCCTTGCCAAGTACCTAAATTCAATTTTTCATTGGTGATTGGTATTTGAACTGAGCTTCCCAAAAGTGAAGTTTTAATATGAGCTGGCATATCATCGGCCCCTTCATAAGTATGTTTATAATATGGCATATTTTCTGGAACCATTTTATTAAAATGACTTTCAAAATCATCTCTAACAGTATCGTCTGCATTTTCATTAATTGTTAAACTTGCAGATGTATGCTTTATAAAAACTTGTAATTGCCCAATTGAAATTGTTTTAATTTCAGGAATTCCTGTAATTATTTCATTAGTTATTAAATGAAAACCTCTTTTATAAGGTGTAAGCTGAATTTCTTTTTGATAAAATTTCATAACCTTTAATTTAGAACTATAGCTACAATTTCATCGGCAATTGCCATACACGATGTTGCAGCTGGTGAAGGTGCGTTTAACACATGAATATTGTTATTTTGTTTTATAATTTTAAAATCGTCAACCATATTTCCATGAAAATCAATTGCCTGTGCTCTAACTCCAGCTCTTGCAGCTTGTACATCATTTACCGTAATAGTAGGTAGCATTTTTTGCAAAGCTTTTACAAATAACCGCTTTGAAAAAGCTCGTTTATATTCATCAATTCCTTTACGCCAGTTATTTCCAAATAACTTCCAAGTACCAACAAATGTTAATGCTTCATAAGTATCTCTAAAACTAAAACTTGTACGCTTGTAGCCTTCTCTTTTGAAGGTAAAAACGGCATTTGGACCACATTCAATACTTCCATCGACCATTCTTGTAAAATGAACTCCTAAAAACGGAAATTTAGGATCAGGAACTGGATACACTAAGTTTTTAATTTTATGTTCAGTTTCCCGTTTTAATTGAAAATAATCTCCTCTAAAACCAACAATTTGCATATCCAATTTTAAATCGTCTTTTTCAGCAACTCTATCAGAAAATAAACCTGTACAAAATATTACTTTTTCAGCAATTAAATTTCCTAAATTGGTTTTAAGCGTTGTATAGTGCTCAGAAGAAACCACCTTCTCTACTTTACAAGAAGTAATTAATTTACTTTCAAAATTAATTGCAGAAATTTGTTGAACAAACATTTTTGAAACGGCAACATAATCTATAATTCCAGCTGTTGGAACCCAAATGGCTTTAATTCCTTCAATAAATGG
>NZ_CALAEQ010000267.1 GCF_937891065.1 uncultured Lutibacter sp.
GCAGTTACATTTTTAAATAAATCGGAATGTTTTAATTCATTTAAAATATCAATATTGTGTGCTAAAAAATAATTATTTATTTGAGATATCAAATTTTGAATATTGGACTGAAGTTGCTCAATATTTAATAATGATAAATTTTCACCTTGCTTTACTATTAGTGGAATAAACATGCTTATTAATCCAGATAAAACTCCTAAAAAAAGGAACATTGTTGTTAGTACAGCCAAGGTATTTGGAAATTTTAATTTACGTTTTAAGAAACCAATAATTGGACTTCCAATTAGTGAAATCACTGCAGCAATTGCAATATAAACTATAATTGTTTGAATGCTAAACAAAAAATAGAGCAGTACTAAAACACCAATAATTATGGCTATAGCTTTTAATATTCCGTTTGTAATAGTGTTTGAAGTCATTTTTTAAAATGTTTAAGCGTTTATTTGTTGAAAGGTATAAAATTACTTAATATTTCTAATTAAAACCCAACAGCTTTATCATCACCTCTATAATCAGCACCACCTTCTAATTTTCCATTTGGTAATACTAAAATAGCATCTACTTTTCCTAATATTCTTGAATTTTCTTGATTTATTTTATATCCTTTTTCTTGTAATTTTTGTACTAAGATACTATCAAAACCTTTAGGTTCAAATGTAACTACGTCAGGTAACCATTGATGATGAAATCTTGGAGCGTCTACGGCTTCTTGCATTCCTAAATTAAATTCATAAACATTTAAAACGGTTTGCATTACTGAAGTAATAATAGTTGAGCCTCCCGGTGAACCCACAGTCATAAATAATTTATTATTTTTTTCAACAATTGTGGGTGTCATAGAGCTTAACATTCTCTTTTCTGGCCTAATTGAATTTGCTTCTGCCCCAATTAGCCCAAACATATTAGGTTCTCCAGGTTTAGAACTAAAATCGTCCATTTCATTATTTAAAAAGAAACCGCCTTCAGAAACATATACTTTTGACCCATAAGCGCCATTTAACGTAGTTGTTACAGAAACGGCATTTCCATAACTATCTACAATTGAATAATGCGTGGTTTCATCACTTTCATAACCCACAATATTTCCGTGTGAAATTGAAGAAGATAAAGTTGCTTTATCCCAAGAGAAATCTTTCATTCTTTTTTGAACATATTCACTTGAAATTAGAGTGTCAATTGGAATTTTAATAAAATCTGGATCCCCTAAATAATAGGATCTATCAGCATACGCTCTTCGTTCAGCTTCTGTTATAAGTTGTATTGCTTCAACTGAATTGTGTCCGAACGAAGCAATATCATAAGGCTCAATTGCTTTAAATATTTGGGCATTACAAATTCCGCCACTTGAAGGAGGCGACATTGAAATTATTTTTAAATCTTTATAGGTAAACACTATTGGGTTTCGCCATTGAGATTCATAGTTTTCTAAATCTACTTTTGTTATAATACCACCTAGTTTTTGAACATAATTTACAAGTATTTCAGCTGTTTCACCTTTGTAAAAACCATCTCTTCCTTGTGTCTTTATTCGTTCAAAAGTTTTAGCTAAATTAGGATATTTAATAGTGTCTCCTTCCTTCCAATCGGCATCAAAAACAATCTGATGATCATTAACTTCTGTGAAAAGATGACGGTAATTATTCAATCTTTTTGCCTGTTTTTCTGTAACAATAACACCTTTATTCGCTAAGTCAATTGCTGGTTGTATTAATTCTGAAAATGGAATAGTTCCAAATTTCTCATGCACTTTAAACAATCCATCAATAGTTCCAGGAACACCAACTGCCATTGCTCCTAAAGTGCTTTTTCCTTCAATAATATTTCCGTTTTCATCTAAATACATATCTTTTGATGCTGCAAGTGGTGCTTTTTCTCTATAATCTAAAGCGCCAGTTTTACCATCGTTTGTTCTGTAAACCATAAATCCACCTCCACCAATATTTCCTGCAAATGGAAAAGCAACAGTTAAAGCTAAATCAGTTGCAATCATAGCGTCAAAGGCATTACCACCATTTTGCATAATTATAGTTCCTATTTTAGAAGCTTCTTCACGAGCACTCACCACCATTGCGCTATCAGCTAAAAAACCAAGGTTTTTGTTATTTGGTGTTTTTTCTGTTGAATTTTCTTTGCATTGTATAAATAAGAAAACTATTGAAAGGGATAGGATAAGTTTTTTCATATTGAAAGTAGTGATGTTGTTTTTTCTTCAGTAAATTGTTCTAATTCTTTAAAAAATGAAGTGAAATCTTCTTCAAACTCTTTATAATATAATTTTAAATCTTCAATGGCTAAATCCATTTTTGAAATTCCTTTGGTTCGTTTATTCATTCCTTCTAAAATTTTACCAATTCCTTCAATTGAGGCATAAGCTACTAACCAATTATATTCAATCATATAAGGAAGTATATTTTGAATCCTGACGGGCAAAATTTGAATGTTTTTTTGAAAAAATAGGTACACATTTTCAGCATAATTTTCAAGAGGAATTTCAGAATATTGATGCCAGTTTTTCGCTAAATAATGATCGTAAAGTATATCAATAATAACACCGTTGTAATGACCATAGCGTTCTTGTAAACGTCGCTTGCTTTTTCTTACAATTGGATGATTATCAGTATAAGTATCAATTTCACGGTGCAGTAAAATACCTGCTTTAATTTCAGTTGGGTATTCATTAAATTTTTTCCCCTTCACAGCATCTGCAATAAAGTTTCCTATGAGAATATTTTTATTGTTTTTGGATAGATATAAGTGGGCTAAAAAATTCATGAAATTTGTTTAAACAATGATACAAAAAAATCCGCCATTGGCGGATTTTAATGTTTG
>NZ_CALAEQ010000268.1 GCF_937891065.1 uncultured Lutibacter sp.
AAGCAACATCTGAAATGGTATGATGAGGAGCACGAAAAGGTCGTTGTCCCATTAATCCAGCATCTTTAACTTTTCCAACTACTGAATGTATTTTGGTGGTTTCTAATGCTTCTTGTAAAGTCATTGGTGGTAAAATAGAAGGCAACCGCTTGCTTAACATGGTTTTTCCACTTCCTGGAGGTCCAATTAATATAATATTATGACCGCCAGCGGCAGCAATTTCCATAGATCTTTTAACAGATTCTTGTCCTTTTACATCTGCAAAATCAAATTCCGGATTGTCTAATTCTTTATTAAACTCTGCTTGTGTATTTATAATAGTTCGTTCTAATTCAGCTTTTTCGTCAAAAAAATTAATTACTTCTAAAATATTTTCTATGCCATACACTTCTAAATCACTAACTATTGCAGCTTCTTTAGCATTCTGTTTGGGTAAAATAAACCCTTTATAACCTTCTTCCTTTGCTTTAATTGCAATTGGTAATGCTCCTTTTATAGGCTGTAAACTTCCATCTAAAGAAAGTTCTCCCATAATTAAATAATCACCTATTTTTTCTGATTTAATTTGATTTGAAGCTGCCAATATTCCAATGGCTAAAGTAAGATCGTAAGCAGAACCCTCTTTACGCATATCAGCAGGTGCCATGTTTATGGTGATTTTTTTGCCAGGAAGTTTGTAACCGTTATTGTTAAGTGCAGCTGAAATTCGGTAACTACTTTCTTTTATTGCATTGTCAGGTAAGCCAACTAGATGATATCCAATGCCTTTATCTATATTTACCTCTACAGTAATAGTAGTGGCTTCAACGCCAAAAACGGCGCTGCCAAAAATTTTCACTAGCATATTTTTTCTTTTTACTTAAAACTTAACAAACATCTTTTTTGTTGAATCTCTTTCAACTAATTCAGTCCTAATAATTTCAGTTTTAATATCGTCAAAATCAATTTTTTCTTCAAGTTTATCAATTAACCTTTTTGCTGCAACTTCACCTGTTGTATGTGCAAAACGATTTACACTAGTTAGTGGAGGTGAACTATATCTAGATAAAATACCGTTTGTAAATCCAACAATAGATATAACTTCAGGAATTTTAATGTTTCTTTTGTTTAAAACCTGTGTTGCTAAAGCGCCGGAGACTTCATCAATGGTAAAAATACCGTCAACTATATTATTATCTAACATTTCATGAATACGTTCAGTTAAACCAACTTCATTTTCTTGTCTTATAATAATACTTTCATTTGGTGTAATGCCGTATTTTGTAAGTGCTTTTAAATATCCTTTTACTCTAAACTTATTTATTTTTAAGCCTTCTGAAGTTGTTATTAGTGCAATATTTTTACATTCAGATCGCATTAAAAAACGGGTAGCTTTATAAGCGCTTTTTATATTATCAGTAACTACTTTATCACAGTTAATATTTTTATGAACTCGGTCATAAAGTACTATAGGTGTTCCTTCTTCCAAAATACTATAAAAATGGTCGAAGTTTTTCTTTTTTAAGGTCTCAATTGAAAGGCAGGCTATAAAACCATCTATGGTTCCGTTTGATAGCATTTCCATGGTGTCTACTTCTTTTTTATAAGATTCATTGGTTATGCATGTAATTATATTGTATCCTCTTTCTGTAGCGACCTTTTCTATACCTCGCAAAACTCTGGCAAAATAATAGGTAAGAATGTTTGGGATGATAATACCTATAGTTTTGGTTTTTTTATTTTGTAAGCTTAAAGCTAAAGTATTGGGTTTATATTTATGTAATTTAGCATATTCTTGAATCTTTTTTTTAGTTTCATCACTAATTTCATAACTATCATTTAAGGCTTTTGATACTGTAGAAATAGAAACAGATAATGCTTTTGCAATTTGCTTTATGGTTATTCTTTTATTCATTTTTTGGTTGGATAGTTAATTTAGTTGAAACATTAATTATTTCTTCTTTATTCATTTTCATTTTTCTGAATTCACCTTTATTATACATTTCAGCCTGATCTTTGTAATGTTTACTAAAAGGATTCCCTGATTGTCCAGTTGGTAAAATACTAATGCTATTTTCAACATCAGAAAAATCAATAATTCTTCTTGTAGAAGGACCTGCATTTACATTATATAAACCAGAATTATTATATTCATAACCTCTGTTGTTAATTACTTCACGAGCGCCATTTATTGGAAAAGGACCAACATTAAAGTAATTTTTTAAGTAAGCTATAGTTCCTAATGGATGAGGATGTTCTAAGGTATGAACTTTTTCCCAATTCCAAGCTGTTATATCATTTCCGAACTGATTTTCCAAAGAGGCAACGGCTTCAACCAAGGATTTTGATAAAATGTTTTTTTTAGTTTCAATTATATTTGTTGTTGAAATATTATCCCACCAAATAGATGTATTTTTTTTAATTTGATTGGCAATAACTCTTTTTGATAAATGTGTATCTAAAAATTGAGTAAATAATTCTTCTCCCATTTCATCTTCAAAAGTATTTTTTAAATATAAGTAAACCAGTTTATTATAGATAGTTGGTGCAACTGCGTCAATAGTATTTGAACCATCCCAAAGCTGTAAAATATCAATAGCTCTTTGTTCATTTTTATTGAAGGAAATATAATCGATATTAGATGCGAAATCTTTAATTACATTTGGTGAAACCGAAGAGGTGACATCATTAATCATGGCAGACATAGTTTTTCTATTCCAATTGTTTTTTGGTTCTAATAATTGTGTAATACGTTTGGCTCTGTCTTCAGGTACATAATAACCAGGGTATAATATATTAGCAATAGTATCAGGCTGATTGTTAGCTGAATATACGAAATTCCAAGATGGATTTTCTGCCATTGGATTTAAATTAAAATCTAAATACTCAACAGGATCATCTTCTCCCGAAGCTCCATCTAAAATAAATTTAGTATTCACATGTGGTTTGTGTTTATATAATTTACCTGCTGCCCACCAAGCTACATTTCCTTTAGCATCACCATACATAATATTTAATCCAGGTGCGTGAATCATGGAAGCTCCTTTTTTAACATCATTCATCTCAGTTGCTCTTGAAATAGCATGAAGTGCACTAAGCATTTTACCTTCAAACTTTGTAAATATCCAAGACATTGCGATAGGTTCGGTTTGTGAAATTGCATCAACTACATCATTCATAATTGGACCGTGACGAGTGCTTCTTATTTCAATAGTTACATCTTCGGCATCTTTTACTTTAATAATTTTGGTGACGGTTTTATAATTTTCGTAACCATCAGGAGTTTTGTATTTGTTGATATCTGTTGGGTGATTTTCTTCTTTGTAAAAATCAATATCATCATTTTCAAACATGGTTAAACCGTAGGCGTAATCTCTATTATGTCCTAATAAAGGAAAAGGAACACCTGCTAAATGATAGCCATACAACTCGTAATTAGGTGTTGAAATATGGGCCTCATACCAAACGGATGGCTGTGAATAACCAATATGTGGATCGTTGGCAAAAAGCACATTTCCCGTTGTTGTTTTTTTTGGAGAAACTACCCAACTATTACTTCCAATAAAAGGAGGTGTGGGGGTGTTTTTCATAATCTCGTTTACGCTTGTAACCATTCTTGAATAACTCTCAATTGTTGGATTAGCATTTTTTATAAGTACTGTATTTGGGCTAATATCTATACCCAATTCTTTTAGATAGTCATTTCCAAGTTTTTCATTTAATACACTTAATAATGGATCTGTTTTTTGAGCCATTGCAAAACTAAATGCCATATAGCCCATTATGTTATAGATATCATTTAATTGGTAGTGTTTTTTTTCAATACCAATTAAAGTGAATTCAATAGGAGTTGGTCCATTATCAATAAACTGATTTACGCCCTTTAAATAGGCTAAAGCCAATTTATAAATTTCATTATTTTTATCTAAATTTTCAATCGACTTTTTTGAAGCTTCTTCAATACCTAAACTCACAAAAAACTGATCGTTCTTAAGCATTTTTTCTCCAAAAATTTCAGATAGCTTGCCTGGTGCAATTCTTCTGATTAATTCCATTTGCCAAAGGCGGTCTTGTGCATGAACATAACCTAATGCTGTAACAGCATCTAATTCATTTTCAGCATAAATATGTGGAACCCCATAATCATCAAAATAAACGGTTGTCTCGTTTGAGATTCCTGACAAGGAAATATCACCTGAATATGTTGGTTTTAGGCTGTTATAATAAATAGTACCACTTATTATTGCAAATACAAGTATAACCGATATTAGGATTAAGAATTTTTTGAAAATTTGCATTAAAAGTAATGATTTTAGATAGTTACTTCAAAGATAGTATTTTATATTGTATATCAAATAGTTGTAAAAGCAATCATATAAAAATATAAACAATACATGAACTGTGAAAAATAAACTAACTGAAAACAGATGAGGTTTTTAATTATTAGAAACTTTGATTGGAGGTGTAGTTTTAAAATTTAGTTTTTTAGTGCCCATTTTTACATTTTCAAGAAAATCTTTACCTGGATCTGTTTTTTTTGTTCTGTAACTTGCGTCTTTTTCTAACCAAAGTTCATGACCTACAAAATTTGTGTATTCATAATGACCAATCAAATACTCAATATTGTATTTTGAAGCAAGATATTTTACCAGTTTCATATTCGATTTTAATTGAGCTTTAGTTAAAGGTTTGTCTTTGGTTCCTCCAACATTTTCTATTCCTATAGCGCAATGGTTAAGGCCAATAACATGTCTTGCCATAGTAGTTTCAGGCATTAATCTATAAATAGTACCATCTTGGTCAACTACAAACTGTGATGAAACGTTTAGTGCACTGGCATTTTTAACATCAGGTCTATGACTTGAAATTTTAGATTGTTCAAATGCTTCAAAAGTTTTTTGTAAAGTAGGAATTGATGTCCAATGCAGCACAATCATTTTAGGTTCAATTATTGATGATTTTTTTTCAATTCCATATCTTTCTTGCATATACTCCAAAGTTAATAACTCCCTTTCATCATCAAAAATGATTGGTTTATCAACTATTTTTGTATTTATTGAACAAGAAATAAATAAGAATGAACTGATAAGAATTATGAAATTTTTCATGTTTAAAATTGGAAAATTAAATTATAAAATAGGTGTATTTTAATAGTACTAAATTAAGGAATTGTTTTAAAAGAGATGCAAGGATAAAATAGATATTTTGAAACGGCAATTAGCTAAATATTTAAATGTTAATTTTTTGGATGTCGTAGAGTTTTATAAAGTAGGATTCGATAAATCTTAATAAAAAAAACACCTACTTTTTTATTAAGAAATCAAAAAATAGCTATTTGTTTAAAATTTTAAAAGAAAAACAATATTAATAATGCGCAAAACCTCATTTTCTATTGAAATATCATTAATAAAAGCAAATGTTATTGGTTAAAAAATATATAATATGTAAAAAATACAGATATTATTCATTTCAAAACTATAAATAATAGCAAAACAGATAAATTAAATAGAATAAATTAGTAGTGTAGCAATAAGCTAGAATTAATAAGAAGAGTATTGAATAAGTTATTTGGGTATCGTATAAAATGAATTATGAAATTGACAATTTTCTTTCTTTTTTTAAATTTGCATCCTTTAATTTGGTTAAAATTAGCTTTAAGCTGATTATATAAAAAATATTTAAAATAGAATAAATGAGTACAACATTATTTGATAAAGTGTGGGATTCACACGTGGTTCGTAAAATAAAAGATGGACCAGACGTATTTTTTATTGACAGACATTTAATTCATGAAGTTACAAGTCCGGTAGCGTTTTTGGGTTTAAAAAGTAGAAACAATACTGTAATATACCCTGAAAGAACTTTCGCTACTGCCGATCATAATACACCAACTATCAACCAACACTTGCCAGTTGAAGATCCTTTATCGGCTAATCAACTAAAAGCCTTAGAAGAAAATTCTGCCGAATGGGGAATTTCTCATTGGGGATTAGGCCATGAAAAGAATGGAATTGTTCACGTTGTAGGTCCAGAATATGGAATTACATTGCCAGGAGCAACAATTGTTTGTGGAGATTCACATACATCTACACACGGAGCATTTGGAGCAATTGCCTTTGGTATTGGTACTTCTGAAGTTGAAATGGTTTTAACTTCGCAATGTATTATGCAGCCAAAACCTAAAAAAATGAGAATTAACATTACTGGTGGTCTTGGAAAAGGTGTTACTCCAAAAGATGTTGCTTTATTCATAATTTCTAAATTAACTACTTCAGGAGCAACAGGATATTTTGTGGAATATTCAGGTGATGTATTTAAGCAAATGTCTATGGAAGGTCGTATGACAGTTTGTAATTTAAGTATTGAAATGGGTGCTCGTGGAGGTATTATTGCTCCAGATGAAAAGACTTTTGAATATGTAAAAGGACGTTTATTTGCTCCTAAAGGTGAAGCTTGGGATACAGCAATGACTTATTGGAAAACATTATCTACTGATGAAGATGCGGTTTTTGATAAAGAATTAACTTTTGATGGAAGTGAAATTGAACCAATGATTACTTATGGTACTAACCCAGGAATGGGAACGGGTATTTCACAAAATATTCCAAATGCTGAAGATGTTGAAGGTGGAGTTGCTACGTACAAAAAATCTTTGGGTTATATGGGTTTTGCTGAAGGTGAAGCAATGATTGGTAAGCATGTGGATTATGTGTTTATTGGGAGTTGTACCAACGGTAGAATTGAAGATTTTAGAGCTTTTGCATCTATTGTAAAAGGAAGAAAAAAAGCAGAAAATATAACAGCGTGGTTAGTTCCAGGTTCACATATTGTTGAAGCTGCAATTAAGGAAGAAGGTTTGTTAGATATTTTCCACGAAGCTGGATTTGTATTACGTGAGCCAGGTTGTTCTGCTTGTTTAGCAATGAACGATGATAAAGTTCCTGCAGGTAAAGTTGCAGTAAGTACTTCAAATAGAAACTTTGAAGGACGACAAGGGCCAGGATCAAAAACATTATTAGCAAGTCCATTGGTTGCTGCGGCTACAGCTGTAACTGGAGTTGTAACAGATCCAAGAACGTTATTATAATTGAAAGATAAAAAATTAAAAAATTCAAGATTTTATGTTGAAGGAGTTGAAAAACAGTCACCCTGAGCTTGTAAAAGGGATATCCTAAAACTAAGAACTTAAAACTACGAAAATGGCTTACGATAAATTCGAAATATTAAAAAGTACCGCAGTTCCATTACCAATTGAAAATGTGGATACAGATCAAATAATACCTGCTCGTTTCTTAAAAGCTACTGAGCGAAAGGGGTTTGGAGACAACCTTTTTAGAGATTGGAGATACAACCCAGACAATACAATAAAAGAAGAATTTGTATTGAATAATCCTGTTTATAAAGGGAAAATTTTAGTAGGAGGCCGGAACTTCGGATCTGGATCTTCAAGAGAACACGCCGCTTGGGCAGTTTATGATTATGGTTTTAGATGTGTAGTCTCTAGTTTTTTTGCTGATATTTTTAGAGGAAATTGTTTAAATATTGGTGTTTTACCTGTTCAGGTAAGTGCTGAGTTTTTAGATATAATTTATAAAGCAATTGAAGCAGATCCAACAACTGAATTGGAAATAAATTTAGGAAATCAGACAATTACAATATTAGAGAGTGGAGAGAAAGAGTCGTTTGATATTAATGACTACAAAAAGGAAAATATGTTAAATGGTTATGATGATATTGACTATTTAACTAAAATGAAAGAAGAAATTCAGGATTTTGCTTCAAAAAGGCCATTCTAATAAAAATTAAATTCAAATAGCTAAATTGTCACATGGAGTGCAGTCGAAATGTCTTGGGCTTCTCTATTAAACTCTAAATGAAAAAATCTTATTTATAAAAGATGAAAAAAAGAAAAATTGAAATAATGGATACTACACTTCGTGATGGAGAACAAACATCAGGAGTGTCTTTTTCTGCAGCTGAAAAATTAACAATTGCTAAGCTATTGGTTGAAGAGCTTCATGTAGATAGAATTGAAGTAGCATCTGCAAGAGTTTCAGAAGGTGAGTTTAATGCCGTGAAAGGTATTACGGAATGGGCAAGCGAGCATGGACATTTAGACAAAGTAGAAATACTAACTTTTGTTGATGGTGGACAATCTTTAGATTGGATGAAAAGGGCGGGAGCAAAAGTTCAAAATTTATTAACAAAAGGCTCT
The DNA here is from genome assembly GCF_937891065.1 of uncultured Lutibacter sp. Classification (GTDB taxonomy): domain Bacteria; phylum Bacteroidota; class Bacteroidia; order Flavobacteriales; family Flavobacteriaceae; genus Lutibacter. The sequence continues at coordinate 8,195 of NZ_CALAEQ010000268.1, forward strand.
TTAAATCACTTAACTCATCAACTTAAGAAAACACCTGAACAACATTTTTCTGAAATAAAAACAGCTATTGAATCGGCCCAAAAAGAAGGAATAGCAACAAATGTATATTTAGAAGATTGGAGTAATGGAATGCGAAATTCTGAAGAATATGTATTTCAATATTTAGATTTTTTAACAAAACAACCAGTTGTTAGAATTTTATTACCAGATACTTTAGGTGTATTAACACCTTCAGAAACGTATCAATTTTTTTCAAAAATAACAACAAAATATCCGGATATACATTTTGATTTTCACGCTCATAACGATTATGATTTAGGTGTTGCAAATGTGATGGAAGCAATAAAGGCTGGCGCAAAAGGATTGCATTTAACGGTAAACGGAATGGGTGAACGAGCAGGAAATGCTCCTTTAGCTAGTGTTGTGGCTGTTATAAATGATTTTTTTAAGGATGAGGTTAAAATTTCAGTGAAAGAAAAATCATTGTATTCTGTTAGTAAATTAATTGAAGCTTTTTCAGGTTTTGGAGTTCCAGTAAACAAACCTATTGTTGGAGAAAATGTATTTACTCAAACAGCTGGGATTCATGCAGATGGTGATAATAAAAACAATTTATATTTCAATGATTTAATGCCAAAACGTTTTGGTAGAAAACGTCAATATGCATTAGGTAAAACTTCAGGGAAAGCAAATATTGAAAAGAATTTGCAAGAGCTTGGTTTAGAATTGAATAACGAAGATTTAAAAAGGGTGACTCAACGTATTATTGAATTGGGTGATAAAAAGGAATTGGTTACCAAAGAAGATTTACCCTATATTATTTCAGATGTATTGCATAGTAATTTATATGAAGAAAAAATTACAATAGAATCATATGTTCTAACACATTCAAAAGGGTTAAAACCTTCAACAACTGTTGCTGTAAAAATTGATGGTGAATTGTATGAAGAGCATGCACAAGGTGATGGACAGTTTGATGCTTTTATGAATGCACTTGGGAAATTGTATAAAAGAAAGAAAATGATATTGCCAAAATTAGTTGATTATGCCGTTAGAATTCCGCCTGGAAGTACTTCTGATGCTTTGTGTGAAACCATTATTACTTGGGAAACAAAAGATAAGAAATTTGTAACAAGAGGTTTAGATTCAGATCAAACAGTATCAGCAATTAAGGCAACAAAAAAAATGTTAAACATATAAAATAAGAATGAGGCTGTTTATAAGGTAAGATATGTGTGTCACATTGAGCTTGTCGAAATGTTTTAGATTTTTCGACTTTGTTTGAAATGACTTTTTTTACATTTTAGATATTTTCATAATTTTTAAAAAATATTAAAATTTAAAACATGAAATTAAATATAGCACTTTTAGCGGGAGATGGAATTGGGCCTGAGGTAATTAATGAAGCAGTAAAAGTTTGCGATGCTATTGCAACAAAATTTAACCATGAAATTAATTGGATGCCAGCATTAACAGGAGCAGCAGCTATTGATGCTGTTGGAGAACCGTACCCAGATGAAACTCATGAAATTTGTTTAAAAGCAGATGCCGTTTTGTTTGGAGCTATTGGACATCCAAAATATGATAATGATCCTTCGGCAAAAGTACGCCCGGAACAGGGGTTATTGAAAATGCGTAAAAAATTGGGCTTGTTTGCAAATGTTCGTCCAACATTTACATTTCCTTCATTAATTGATAATTCTCCATTAAAAAGAGAACGTATTGAAGGAACCGATTTAGTTTTTTTACGAGAATTAACTGGTGGAATTTACTTTGGAGAAAAAGGTAGAAGAGATGGTGGTGAAACAGCTTTTGACAATTGTGTTTACACTAGATTTGAAGTGCAACGTTTAGCTAAAAAGGGATTTGAATTAGCAATGACGCGTACAAAAAAATTATGTTGTGTTGATAAAGCCAATGTGTTGGAAACTTCAAGATTGTGGAGAGAAACCGTGCAAGCAATGGAAAAAGACTACCCAGAAGTAACTGTTTCGTATGAGTTTGTTGATGCTGTTGCCATGCGTTTAGTTCAATGGCCAAATTCATATGATGTTTTAATTACTGAAAATTTATTTGGAGATATTTTAACCGACGAAGCTTCAGTAATTTCAGGATCTATGGGCTTAATGCCAAGTGCATCGGTAGGAACAGAGAATCAATTATTTGAACCAATTCACGGATCATATCCACAAGCAACAGGGTTAGATATTGCAAATCCATTAGCAACAGTTTTATCTGCAGCGATGATGTTTGAAATGGCTTTTAACTTAAAAGAAGAAGCTGAAGCTATAAAAGCTGTTGTTAATAAATCGTTGGCGGAAGGTATTGTAACAGAAGATTTATCAGGAAAAAATAAAGCTTATAAAACAAGTGAAGTAGGAAATTGGCTGGTAGAAAATATTTAAATAAAATCACTTTTTGAGCAAAAAAAATCAGGGCATTGCCCTGATTTTTTTATTTAATATAATTAGATATTAATTATTAGTTGGCTTTAAATCCATTTTACATTTTGGGCAAGAACCTTCTTTTTCATACGTTTTATCACTTTCGCATTTCATTGGACAAGAAAATGCAACTTTTACTCCTTTTTCTTTTACATCTTTGTTAGCACAACAAGGTTTTGTACAATCTGCTGGGCACTCTTTAGATTCTTTTCCATGTGCGTGTTTATCACTTTTACATTCAGCATGTTTTTTTGCTTTTTTATCTGCGCAACAAGGTTTAGTGCAATCTGCTGAACATTCTTTTCCTTCTTTTTTACACTCAGCTTTTTTGTCGGCACAACAAGGTTTAGTACAATCTGCTGCACATTCTTTTCCTTCTTTTTTGCATTCCGCTTTTTTGTCAGCACAACAAGGTTTTGTACAATCGGCTGCACATTGTTTAACCTCTTTGGTTATTTCTTTAATTACAACTTTTTCTACGTTTTCCTGTGCTGTTGAAATGGCAACAAAACTGAAAACCACTACTAATGATACTATTAATTTTTTCATTTTTTTTTAAATTTTACTAATTAATGTTTATTTGAATTTATTGAACTTTTTTTTATTAATGAAGGTGTTTTTTTGCGAAACTTTTGCTAAAGTAACAAAAGTAACTTAAATATTTATAAATTATTTCATAATGCTGTTTTGAAGTTTAAAAGAGGTGCTCATTTTAAATAAAAAAAGCTCCCTTTTCAGGAAGCTTTTAAAAAAAAATACTATGAAAAGAGTTAAGGAACTTTCTTTCCTCAACGATAAGAATTATAATAAGTTGGACCTCATTCTTGCTATATAAACAGCATATTTTTTTGTTTATTTAATACCTCGAAAATGAAAGTCTCCAGTTTCCATTTTAAAAGTGTAGTCAAAAGAATTATTTAGCATATTAAAGCCTCCAAAATGTTCATCAGAGTTTTGATGTTCATTGTTTAAATGTTGCATCCACTCAGAACTCATATTTTGCATATTTCCATTCATATTAGATTGCCCCATCATATGACCATACATGTTTTCAAAATCAGTACCTGTTAAACAAGTATTTAACATATCGCCATCTTCATATAAATTTAGCATAATTGTAGTGTCAAAATCATCGTTGAAACAATGGACTTCAATTTCATCACCAACCATAGTTACTATCGCTGTTGCAGTACTATTGGATTTTGAGTTTATTGATTTATCTGCTACATCAGTTGTTAAAGTTCCTTCATAAACACCCACAACATCACTATATATTACATCGTCATTTTTAGTACACCCTATGAATAGTATGGTTAGTAGTAAAACTAAAATACTGGCTAATTGTTTGTTTTTTATTGTTTTCATATTTTATTTAATTTAAATGTTTGAATTTCTTAATCTTAATGAATTTACAATCACTGAAACAGAACTAAAACTCATTGCCAATGCCGCAATAATTGGAGATAGTAAAATCCCGAAAAACGGAAAAAACAATCCTGCTGCGATAGGCACTCCTAATACATTATAAGCAAAGGAGAAAAATAAATTTTGTTTGATATTTTTCATAACTGCGTGACTTAAATTTTTCACCTTAACAATGCCCTTTAAATCGCCTTTAACTAAAGTTATATTAGAACTTTCAATAGCAACACCTGTTCCAGTTCCCATAGCTATTCCTACATTAGCTTGCGCCAGAGCAGGAGCATCATTTATTCCATCGCCTGCCATTGCAACAATTTTACCTTCGGCTTGTAATTTTTTAATGAATTCTAATTTGTCTTTAGGCAAACAATTAGCTTTAAAGTTGCTCAAATGCAACTCATCAGCAACTGCCTTGGCTGTATTTTCATTATCACCAGTAAGCATAATCACTTCAATACCACTTGACATTAATTTTTCAATAGCTTCTTTACTTGTAGTTTTAATTGCATCGGAAATACTTACATAACCTACTGCAATATTATTCACAGCAATATAGGATACCGTTTTGCCTAATTTTTGTTCAATTATTGCTTCATTTTTTAATGCGTTGGAAACCTTTATATTTAATTGTATCAATAATTTTTCATTCCCTATAGCAACTTTATTATTATTAACAATACCTGTAATCCCTTTTCCTGCAATTGCTTCAAAATCTGTAGCTTTTACCAATGCAATCTCATTCTTTTTAGCATAATTTACAATAGCTAATGCTAACGGATGCTCACTATATTGATTTAATGATGCGACACTAGTTATTAAACTTTTAGTATTACTTTCAACAGAAAATACTTTTTCAACCGATGGTTTACCTTCTGTAAGTGTTCCTGTTTTATCAGTAATAAGAACAGTTACCTTATTCATTAACTCTAAGGCCTCTGCATTTTTAATTAAAACACCGTTTTGAGCTCCTTTACCAACTCCTACCATTACAGACATTGGAGTGGCTAAACCCAAGGCACAAGGGCAAGCAATAATTAATACTGCAACAGCATTTACAAAAGCATATACCAAAGCAGGATCAGGTCCAAAGTTTGCCCAAATAACAAATGTAATTATTGAAATAATAACAACAATTGGAACAAAGTATTTTGAAATTGTATCTGCAAGTTTTTGAATTGGAGCTTTAGACCGACTTGCATCGCTCACCATTTGAATGATTTGTGATAACAAGGTTTCAGAACCAACTTTTTCAGCCTTCATTATAAACGATTTTGCTCCATTGATGGTTCCTGAACTAACTGTATCAGCTACTTTTTTATCAATAGGAATAGGCTCTCCAGTTATCATAGATTCATCAATAGAACTATCCCCTTCCACAATAACACCATCAACAGGTATTTTTTCTCCGGGTTTCACACGTAATAAATCATCTTTTTTTATGGAATGAATTGACACTATTTTATCTTCACCATTTACCACAATTGTAGCTTCAGAAGGAGCTAGTTTTAATAACTCTTTAATGGCTCCACTAGTTTGGCTATGTGCTTTTGCTTCTAATAATTGACCTAGTAAAACCAAGGTTAAGATTACAGCTGTTGCTTCAAAATACAGTTCTACACCACCCATTTCACCTCTAAATTCTTGAGGAAAAACATTAGGGGAAAGTAATCCAACTATACTAAATATAAATGCTGCACCCGTGCCTATTCCTACTAAAGTAAACATATTTAAATTCCAAGTAATTATAGATTTCCAAGCACGTTCAAAAAACATCCAACAAGTATAAAATACGATAGGAATGGTTAAAAAAAGTTGCAACCAGTCCCAATATATTTGAGACATTAACTTTGGCAATGGATTTGTTGGGATATGCATTGACATTGAAATTAAAAAAACCGGTAATGCAAATACTAATGAAATTTTCATTTTCCAAAGTAAGGAATTGTAAGTTTTGCTTTCGGCAGTTTCTTCTGGCTCTAGAGGCACTAAATCCATTCCGCATTTTGGGCACGAACCAGGTGATTCTTGAATGACCTCAGGATGCATTGGACACGTATATTGAATGCTTTTAATTAATTTTGGTTGTTCCACCAAATCCATCCCACACACAGGGCAATCACCCATTTTATCGTATGTTTTATCTCCCTCACAATGCATTGGGCAATAAAAAGTTCCATTACCTTCTTTTACCTCTATATGTTTATGTTCTTTATTGCTATGGCTGCTTTTTTCATTAGGAATTTCCAGTGTATAATGTAAGCCAGCTTTTAACAAAGCTTCCTGTAGTTTTTCAAGTGAAATATGAGAATTCATTTCAATACCTACTTCATTATTTGCTAAATTGGCTGAAACTTTCTTGACTTCCTTTAGGTTATTTAACGTATTTTCAACATTAGTTTTGCAACCAACACATGTCATTCCAAGTATTTTATATGTATGTTTCATTTTTAATCTGAATTTTTAGTATAAGAAGCTTTTAAAATTCTGAACATAAAAGAGGAATATTTTTATAAAATATTTATTGTGCCTGTGTAAGAAAAGAGAATTAAAGTTCAAGAAAAACAATCAATCAAATTTTTTGCTGAATAACGCCTCTTTTCTTAACATCAGGACTTTTTATTAATGATTATGACCTTTATGAGCATCTTCTTTTTTAGGATCCATTTCTTTTATCTTCATTTTTTTCTCCATTAATTTCATTCCACACTTTGGACACTTACCCTCTTTATCTTTATTTACATCAGGATGCATGGAACAAGTATAAACTTTGGCCATTTTAGAATGATCCATTTTCATTTTTTTTAAATCCATTCCACATTTTGTGCATTCACCGGGCTTATCACTTTTTACATCGGCGTGCATTGGGCACGTGTACATTGCTTTCATTTCCATTTTAGAATGGTCCATTTCCATTTTTGTAGTGTCTTTTTTTATTTTAGAATGATCCATTTCTTGAGCATTCATTGCTGATAGGCTTACTAAAGCTATTACTAAAACAGCTATTAAATTTTTTGTTTTCATCATTTTTTGTTTTTTTAATTTCGTTATCTATTTATACTATAAAGGTCTGATTATTTGCATATAGTGTTGTGCATAATTATGTTTAAATTGTATCTAATTTCCCGCGAAACCCTATGTCTCTATGTTGTGTAGGTGTTATTCCGGTGATTTGTTTAAATTGGCGAGATAAATGTTGTGGACTGCTATAGTTTAGTTCGTATGAAATTTCACTTATCGTTAATTCATTGTAAAAAATCAATTCTTTAACACGTTCTATTTTTTGTTGAATGATATAATTTTCAATGGTGCGTCCTTCTAACTCAGAAAAAATTCTACTCAACTGTCCGTATTCAAGTTCTACATTTAATGCTAAATAGGTTGAATAATTTTGGTTAAATAATTTGTGTCTTCCGTGAAAAATGTTTTCAATAACTAACGTTTTAATTTGATTTACTACTTTGAATTCATACGACTCAACTATTTCAAATCCTTCTTTTTCCAGAATGTTTTTTAATGTATTCATTTCATCTATTGAAAGATTTTTATTGAAATATATTTTGCCCAATTCAACACACTCAAATTTAATTTCATTGATTAACAACTCCTCTTTAACAACTTTTATACAACGGTCGCAAACCATATTTTTCACTATTAATATTGAGTTATTATTTTGCATTTTAACTTTTATTTTTAGATAAACCATTTTAAGAACACTTTAGTAAATGAAAAGTGTTCTTAAAATAATGTTACTCAATTATTGACGTTGTACTTCCGCATTTAAGCATCGCTTCTCCAAAATATGGGTTCTTAATATTCTCATCAACACTTAACCAATAAGCACCTTTATCATTATTTGCCATTGGGCAAAATTGCTTATAAACCTTCTTATTCACACCAAAAGCCTCAACGGATTTTGAAATATCATTTGATAAAGAAATAAAGTATTCTCTTTGCTTTTTTATATCAGTTAGTTTTGAAATTTCATTAGATGAAGTATTCAAGTCCTTTAAAAGAGGCATCCATATAGTATGTGATTTATTATCTTTTAAAAGGCTCATATCGACTTTGTTCAAATTTTCATTAAATATAAATGCAGCATTTTGAGATGCTTTAACATTATCCTTTGTTAAAGCATCTTTTATTGCTAAATAATCTGTGAAAACTGTGCTTAATTGATTCTGAAATTTTGTAGCAACTTTTATTGTTTCTATCACTGCAACTTTTGCTGTTTTCTCTACTTCATTTTCTTCTTGGGTATTTTTAGAATCTTGCATGCCAATATGATTTTCATGTCCCGTAACAACTCTTCCTCCTTCTGGACTCATCATACTTTTTTTACCTTGTAATTGAGCAGCAGCATCAACAGTAAAAGTTCCATTGGTAACAATTTCTTCGTTGGAATTTAATCCCTCTAAAATTTCATAAGAGCTACCAATTTCATTTCCTAAGGTTACATCTCTCAATTCAAAAACAGGTTCTGTACCTGGTATTTTTACATATACAACTGATCTTTTTCCTGTCCATAAAACGGCAGTTTTAGGAACTGTTAATAGAGCTTCATGTTTTTTTGTTACATTTTTTGGTGTTAGAAGCCCTTGAATAAACATTCCAGGTTTTAATGCTCCTTCATTGTTTCTTAATTCAGTTCTTACAATAACAGTTCTAGTTGAAGTATTTAATACCGGATCAATAAATGAAATTTTAGCTTTAATTTCTTTGTTTGGTTCAGCATTGGTTCTAATACTTATTTCATCTCCTATTTTTATTGAAGAAAGTTGTTTTTCATACGCATCAAAATCTGCCCAAACGGTATTTAAATTTGAAATCATTAGTAAACTTTGACCTTCTTTTACATAATTACCTTCTTCAATCATTTTTTTTGTTACAATTCCACTAACATTAGCATATACAGGGAAGTTTGTAATAATACTTTTAGAAGCTTCAATTTTATCAATTTGTTTTTCAGAAAGTTTCCAAAGTTTCAACTTATTTCTAACAGCATTGTACAAGGTTAAATCTTTATTTTTAGATTCTGATGCAGTTAATAGTTCTTTTTGAGCAGTCACTAACTGAGGTGAATATATTAAAGCCAACTGTTGCCCTTGGTACACTTTTTCACCAGTAGAATTTACAAATAGCTTTTCTATTCTACCACCAAAATGAGCCGTTTGAATTGAATTCGTTTTTTCGTTTTCTTTAATTTTACCTGAAAGCATGAAACCACTTTCTTCATTTGTAATACTATTTATTACTGTGGTTTCAATATTTGCTAATGCCAATGCATTTTCAGTCATTTTGAATTGATTCGCTTCTAAACCTTCTGCTGAAGTTTCTGCAGGAATTAAATCCATACCACAAATTGGACAATCACCAGCATCTGGCTGCATAATTTGAGGGTGCATAGAGCAAGTCCATTGTTGATTTTTAGTTTCAGAAATTTCGTGATTGTGAGAATCATCTGGAGTTGAATTGCTTCCAAATAATACATAACCTAATAAGAGTCCACTTATTAGTATTCCGATGTATATTATATATTTTTTCATTGTACTTTTAATTATTTGTTGTTAAAAATTCTAATGTGGATTTTTGAATTGCATACTCCATTTCTGAAGTCACCATTTTAAATTGAAACTTCAACTTTAACTGTTGTACTTCCAATAGTTGTTCAAAATCCATTTTTGAAGTTTCATAGGCAGCCAATAATACTTTTCGCGCTTGATCAGCTTGCGCTAAATTATCTAATTGTGTTTGAATGGAAACTTCAGCATTTTTTAGGTTTGCCATCGTTTTTTCAAACAAAGTCACTAGCTGATTACGAGTTTCTACTTTGATTGTTTCAACTGCCTTTTGTTCAAGTTTTAATTGTTTTTGTTTAGAACTGTATTTTTTAGAAAATAACGGAATTGATACTGTTACCATAGGCATTATAATATCTTTTCCGTTTTCTAATAAATTCTCAACAGCTCTATTTTCTACAAAAACGTAATCTAATCCGATACCAATAGTTGGTAAACCCGCTTTTTTAGTTGCTAGTTCAGATTTTTCTAAAGCACTGTGCAAATTATCCAATTTTAATAGTTGCGGATTTTCTGAAATCATTTCTTTTTGAAATAAATTAACACCTTCTAAAATTTCAATATTCTTAGGAATGTTCACTGAAAGATGTTCTTCCTGATTCAAAATTAAATTAAAGGCAATTTGTTTGGCTTTAAAATTTTCTACAACGGTACTCAACTTATTAGAAAGCTCATTCTTTTCCATTCTAATTTTAAGCACATCAACCATTGTTGCTCTGTTGTTTTCCAATTCAATCAATGCTAAATCTTCAAAAGTTTTAAGAATTTCAATATTCTCTTTTATAATGCTCTCTTTTACATTTAATTCAAACAATTGATAGTAGTTAGTTTTAACATTGAGAAATAATTTTCTTTTAGTTAAATCAATTACATTTAATTGCGCATCAGCCTTAAAAGAAGCGCTTTCCTTTTTTGCTATCAACGTACCAAACCAAGGCATCATTTGTGATACTGTAAGTTTTGCCTTTTGAGCGCCAACTCTTGTTTCTGCTTCTTGAACAAAATACCCAGCAGCTATAGTTGTATTTGGTAAACTTCCTTCTTCGTTTACTTTCTCCAAAGCACTTTCATATGTATAGTGCATAGCTTGTAATTCTGGATTATTAGTTGCTGCAATAGTTAAGTATTCTTGCAAGGATTGACCATAACTAGAGATACTTATAAAAAGTACTATTATATATCCTATTTTAATTTTCATTGTTTAATTTTTTTAATGAAACTTCTTTTTTCAAACTGAACAAAACGGGTACCACAAATAGCGTTATTAAAGCGACTAACATCCCTCCAAAACTTGGTATTGCCATTGGAATCATAATATCTGAACCTCTACCTGTTGATGTTAGCACTGGCAATAATGCCAGCATTGTAGTAGCTGTTGTCATTAAACAAGGGCGGATTCTTTTTTCACCTGCTTCAACAATTGAAGCTCTTATTTCTTGTTTTGTTTTTGGTTCGTTTCTTTCAAATGTTTGTGTTAAATAGGTTGCCATTACAACACCATCATCAGTCGCAATACCGAACAAGGCTATAAATCCAACCCAAACGGCAACACTTAAATTAATGGGATGTATTTGAAATAAATCTCGAAGGTTTACACCAAAAACATCAAAGTTTAAAAACCAAGATTCTCCATACAACCATATCATCATAAAACCACCTGCAAAAGCAACGGCGATTCCTGTAAAAACCATTAATGATGTAGTTACTGAACGAAATTGGAAATACAGTATTAAAAAGATGATTGCCAATGCCAATGGAACGACAACTGAAAGTGTTTTTTCTGCTCGTAATTGATTTTCATAAGTTCCTGTAAACTGGTAATTAATCCCTTTAGGAACTACCAATTCTCCTCTATCTATTTGACCTTGGATGGCTGCTTGTGCTCTTTCAACAACTGTTACTTCAGCTTCACCATCTAACTTGTCAAATAAAACATAACCCACTAAAAAAGTGTCTTCACTTTTTATAACCTGTGGACCTTGTTCATATTTAATACTTACTAACTCAGATAGTGGAATTGGATTCCCACCTGGCGTTGGTACATAAATCTTTTTTAAATCTTCTGGGCTGGTACGTTTTTCTCTTGGATAACGCACTCTCACTCCATAACGTTCTCTTCCTTCTACGGTTTGAGTAATTAATTTACCACCAATTGCAACCTCTAAAATGCTTTGAACATTATTAATTGATAAACCATATCTTCCTAATTTTTCTCTATCTATATCTATCAATAAATAAGGTTTTCCAACAATTCTATCAGCAAAAACGGCTTCCTTTTTAACTCCTGGAACTTGTTTTAATACGTTTTCTAATTTTAAACCAAAAGCTTCAATTTGTGCTAAATCTTGCCCTTTTACTTTAATTCCCATTGGGGCACGCATACCAGTTTGTAACATTACCAAACGAGTTTCAATTGGTTGTAATTTTGGTGCTGAAGTTACTCCGGGTAATTTTGTTACTCGAACAATTTCATTCCAAATATCATCGGCAGATTTAATTTGCTTTCGCCAGTTTCTATAATATTCACCGGCTGAATCTTCAATTAATTTATTGGTTTCAATTTTTGTCCCTGATGCTATAAACTGACCTGAAGTTGTTTCAAACAAATTATCATCATTTACTTTAAATTTTATGCGTTTCCCATCTTCATTTAGTTTGTATTCTGGTTTGTAAATAATTACATTCTCATACATTGATAGTGGTGCAGGATCTAAAGCACTTTCAATTCTTCCAGATTTTCCAACCACTGTTTTAATTTCAGGGATGGTTGCAACTGCCATATCTAATTGTTGTAAAACACGTTTGTTTTCAGCAATTCCAGAATGTGGCATGGAAGTTGGCATCAATAAAAATGAACCTTCATTTAAGGCTGGCATAAATTCTTTTCCGGTGTTTTTCCAAACTCCAACACCTAGTATAACTATGATTGCGGGAATGCTTAAAAACAATAATTTATTGTTTAAAGCCCAGTTTAAAATTTGTACATAAGACTTTCTGAATAAAGTGAAAACTCCTAAAATTCCAAAGCAAATAACACTTACAAAAATAAGGTTCGTAAAAATTGAATTATCAACACCTAATGGTCTCCAATACACACTTAAAAATGCAACAATGGTAAATGACGAAATAATAATATTTACCAAATTTGCTTTTTCTTCAGTAAGAATACCTCTTAATTTTAAGATGCTTGAAATTCCAAAAGCTATTAGTAATAAAGCAGCATAATAACCTCCAAATAAACCTACTATACCTGCTATTATTAAACCAATACTACCTATGTATTTTCCTTTTTTTAAGGAAGGTTTAAATCCAAACAACCAAGCTGCAAAAGGTGGTATTAAAAATAAAGCTACAATTAAAGCAGAGGTTAAGGCCATAGTTTTTGTAAATGCTAGTGGTCTAAATAATTTACCTTCTGCACCAATCATTGTAAATACTGGAACAAAACTGATAATGGTTGTCATTACTGCTGTAATAATTGCTCCTGAAACTTCTGTAGTTGCTTGATAAACTAATTTATTAATAGGTGTTTTATTTCCATCTTCATCCATATGTCGAATGATGTTTTCCGATAGAATTACACCCACATCTACCATAGTACCAATAGCAATTGCAATACCGGATAGTGCTACAATATTGGCATCAACATTAAACAGTTTCATAGAAATAAATACCATTAAAACTGCAATTGGTAATAATCCGGAAATTAGGACTGATGCTCTTAAATTAAAAACCATCACAATAATTACTAAAATGGTAATTAGAATTTCTAAGGTTAATGCTTCATCAAGAGTATTTAATGTTTCTTTAATTAATTCTGTTCTGTCATAAAAAGGAACAATGGTTACTTGAGAGGTTCTACCATCTTTTAATACTTTTGAAGGCAAACCAGCGCTAATGTCGGCAATTTGATCTTTCACATTGGTGATAACTTCCATTGGATTTGCACCATAACGTGCAACCACAACACCACCTACAACTTCGGCTCCTTCTTTATCTAATATTCCTCTTCGTTCTGCAGGGCCTAAAGATACTTTTGCAATATCTTTAATTAATATGGAAGTGAAATCTTTGGAAGTAACTACTGCATTTTCAATATCTTCAACAGATTTTATATAACCCAATCCACGCACTAAATATTCAGCCTGATTGATTTCAATGGTTTTTGCTCCAATATCTTTATTGGTATTACGTGCAGCATTTACTACTTGCTCTAATGAAATGTTGTATTCCTTCAAAATATCAGGATCTACATCAATTTGATATTCTTGCACATAACCACCAATGGAGGCAACTTCTGAAACTCCTGAAGCAGAGGAAAGCGCATATTTCACATAATAATCTTGAATACTTCTAAGTTCATGTAAATCCCATCCACCAGTTACATTTCCTTCTTCATCTCGTCCTTCTAATGTATACCAGTAAATTTGACCTAATCCAGTTGCATCTGGACCCAATGCAGGTTGCACATCGTTTGGAAGTAATCCGCTTGGTAATGAATTTAGTTTTTCTAAAATCCGACTACGACTCCAGTAAAATTCTATATCTTCTTCAAAAATGATGTAGATACTTGAAAACCCAAACATTGATGAACTACGAATTGTTTTTACGCCTGGAATACCTAATAAGGATGTTGTTAACGGATAGGTAATTTGATCTTCAATATCTTGTGGAGAACGACCTCCCCATTTGGTAAAAACTATTTGTTGATTTTCTCCAATATCTGGAATGGCATCAACAGCAACGGGGTTTCTAGGAATGCCAACGGTATCCCAGTCAAATGGAGCTGTAGAAATTCCCCACCCAATGAATAGCGCTAGTAGTAATACCGCAACTAATTTATTTTCTATTAAAAAATGAATGCTTTTATTTAACATTTTTATAGGTATTGAGATGTTTAAATTAGTATTTAGATTTAAATAAATCTTAAATACAAGTTAACATGGCCTAAAACATTTATGGTTTAAGCACAACTATGCTTTAACAAATTTTACATTGTTAAAACTCAATACAATAAAATCAAATTAAAAATACTTGATCAAGAACATGAATGTCCGTGACAATAAGTGGAGGTGAATAATATTTAAAAGGAATGATATTTTCTTCTAACCCTTCAAATAAATTAATGTAAGAATAAACAAAAGATGCTACAAAAACTTGTTGTTCTAAATTCAAATTAGAAAGGTCTGTTTTTAATTCATTTTGACCTTCAATATGCTTAACAACATCATTACAACAATCTTCTTTATCAATGCTACAATCATTAGTAGGAGATGATTTTTCCATTTCCATACCACACGATTCAGCTTTTGAAAACAAGGCGCTATCTACTAAGAAATCACCACAATAGTGTTCACTAATAGAAAATGACATTGTAGAAAAAACAACTACTAATGACATTAAAATTGCCGATATTTTTATAAATACTTGCTTCATAAGCCACTACAAAGGTAATTATTTTAATTTAGAGTGTATTAATAGTGTGTTAAAATTGTTTTTTTAGTTCGTTATAAAAGGTTTTTTATTAAAAATCAGTAACTTAGAGGAGTCGATAGTTTAAAAGCGTAAGTTCAATTGTTATGGTATCAATCAATTTAACAGAAGTAAATAGTAAAGTTCAAATTGCTAAAATTATTAGAACTATTATGGAAAATAATAGCATTAAAAAAAGTGAATTAATTTTAGGAACTAATCTTAGTAAAACAACCATAAATAATGTGTTAAATATAAATGATTCAGAAAGTGATTATATGTTTAATTCTTTACTAAAAGTATTGAATTTTTTAAAAATTAAAATATTTGTGGGGACTAATGAAGATGCTAAAAATAAAGTATTGTCTCTCTTTTAATACTAAAAAATAATAGAGAAGTAAAGCAATAATTAAGAGATATATTATTTATATTTGGCCTTATTCTTGAAAATGAAATTTACAAAATACTTTTTTATAGTTGTCTTCTTATTACTTCCTTTTTTAGTGAAAGCTCAAGAAACATTGCCTATTTATTCAGATTATTTATCGGATAATGTATATTTAGTTCATCCATCAGCAGCAGGATTAACAGATTGTAGCAAGATTCGGTTAACAGCTAGAAGCCAATGGAATGGAATTTCGGATGCCCCTTCATTACAAACATTAAGTTATAATTCTCAAATTGGAGAAAAAGGTGGGCTTGGTTTTATTCTTTTTAATGATAAAAATGGGTATCATAGCCAGCAAGGAATACAAGGTACGTATGCTTACCACATAGATCTTGGTCATATTAGAGATTATAGTAAATTATCATTTGGTCTTTCTTTTATGGTAGTTAATAATAGCGTTGATGAATCTTCTTTTGAAATACCTGATCCGGTAATTTCACAAATAGTTCAAAGTGAAAGTTATTTCAATGCAGATGTGAGTATGTCTTATCATAATGTAGATTTTTTTGGATATTTTACTGTAAAAAACCTACTATTAAGTGCTCGAAATTTATATGATAAAGACTATGAATCTTTGAATTTGAGGAGATATTTAGTGTCATTTGGGCATTATTTTGACAATTTTGCAAATAAAGGTTCAATGGAATTCGAACCTTCTGTAATGATACAATATATTGAACGTACCAATGAAAAATTTGTTGATCTGAATATGAAAGTATATTCAGAATTAAGAAATGCAAAAGTTTGGGCAGCCTTATCATATAGAAGAGGGTTTGATAATAATAGCACAAACCAATTGAGTTATTTAACACCAATTGTTGGAGTTAATTTTAAAAAATATATGATTTCTTATACATACACAAAACAAACGGGTGAGATTTTATTCGATGATGCAGGATATCATCAAATAACACTTGGTTTCAATTTTGGGTGTGAAACCCCTCGTAGGTTTTGGAATGAAAGAAGTGGTAAAACTAATAGAATGTTTTAATAGGTTATTTAAATTATGATTATTAAAGAATTAAACGGAAACAAACCTCAATTTGGGAGTGATTGTTTTATTGCTGAAAACGCTGTAATTATTGGTGAAGTAGCGATGGGAGACCAATGCAGTATTTGGTACAATGCAGTAATTAGAGGAGATGTACATTATATTAAATTAGGGAATAAAGTAAACGTACAAGATGGTGCTGTAATCCATGCAACTTACATAAAACACCCAACAAACATTGGAAATAACGTCTCTATTGGCCATAATGCCATGGTTCATGGTTGCACAATTCATGACAACGTATTAATTGGTATGGGAGCCATTGTAATGGATGATTGCATTGTAGAAAGTAACTCAATTATTGCGGCTGGAGCTGTTGTTACAAAGGGAACCCACGTAAAATCAGGATGCATATTTGCAGGTGTGCCAGCAAAAAAAGTAAAAGATATTAGCGAAGAGTTAATTTCAGGTGAAATTAATAGAATAGCCGATAATTATATAGAATACGCAAGTTGGTATAAATAAAAGTTGGATACTTAATAAGAAATAGAGGCTGAAATAAACTCAAGTTGATGTATTTATTTCAGCCTCTGCTATTTCTTAATTTAAATTGATCAAATTTATATCGCTTTGTTTTACTTTTTTATTCAGGGTTTTTACATCATTTTCAAAAACGAAATAAATTTTAGCCAATTCATCATCAATTAGTTTTACAACTTCATTTTTAAAAGCCACAGATTGATTGGTAGGTTTAAAATCTCCAATGGAACTTAAGGAGTTTAAATGCGCTAATTTGTTATTCAATCTTATTGGAAAGTTTAATGGATCTTGATTACTCTTACTTTTTGTTTGATACAGTACGTTTTCATATTCAGTTAAATCTTTTACAATTTTATCGGCCAACTCAATAATTTCTTTATTTTTTTCTTTATCGGTTATTGAAGATTTTAATTGTTTTACTTGCGCTTTAATTTTTGTAATATTTTTTAACGTTTTATGAATTTCGGTTAACTTCTCCTGAATTTCAATAATAAAAGTAAATTGTTCTTGTAAATCTTCAGGTGAAGCACTACTTCTAGGATCTAATTTTAGCGTGAATGTTTCTTTAAAAACTTCTTTACCATTTTTGCTTAAAACTACTTTATAATCGCCAGGAAGTGCTTTTGGACCATTTAATGACGCCCACCATAAAATCATTCCTTCAACTTTTTCAGCATCAGGATATTGCATATCCCAATTAAAAGTATTTGCTCCTTTTTTAACTGTTAATTTTTCTTCATTTTGATCTTTATCTGGATTGTTTGAGAATGTTTTAATATGTTGCTCAGAATTATCAAAAAAGGACAAACTTAAAGTGTCAGTTTCTTCAAGAGTTTTTATAAAATAATTTATCATAACCCCACCTGGGTGGTTTTGGCCAGCAGTTTTAGATTTCTTGTTACTTCCGCCCATTCTGTAGCTATCCATAGGTTTGTATAAGAAAGCATCTTTAGAAGTTAATTCATTATTTAATTGATGTAGCGGAGTTAAATCGTCAATAAGCCAAAAAGAACGGCCTTGCGTTGCTGCAATTAAATTATCATTTTTAATAGCTAAATCTGTAATTGGTACAATTGGTAAATTTAACTGAAATGGATTCCAATTAACACCATCATCAAAACTAACATACATTCCTTTTTCAGTTCCTGTATATAGTAACCCTTTTCTTTTTGGGTCAGCACGCAAAGCTCTTGTAAAATGTTCTGAAGCTATTCCGTTGGTTATTAATTTCCAACTTTTTCCATAATCTTCAGTTTTGTAAATATATGGTGTGTAATCTCCGAGTTTGTATCGTGTTCCTATAATATATGCTCCTCCAGGAGTAAACGGATCAACTTCAATACAGTTAATTAACATCCATTCTGGCATTTTTTTAGGAGTTACATTTGCCCAGTTTTTACCACCGTCTTGTGTAATATGAACCAAACCATCATCTGATCCTGTCCAAATTAAATTTTCTTCAAAAGGAGATTCTACAGCGGCAAAAATAGTTCCGTAATATTCTACTCCAGTATTATCTTGTGTAATAGGACCTCCAGATGATTTTAAAGTTGAAGGATCATTTCTTGTTAAATCTGGACTAATTATTTCAAAAGATTGTCCTTCATTATAAGTTACATGTACAAAGTTTGAGGTTGTGTACATTTTTTGCTGGTTATGTGGCGAAAAGAAAATTGGGTAATTCCACTGAAAACGATATTTCATGGCTTCAGCACCGTGTCCCATTGGGTCGTCTGGCCAAACATTAATAGCTCTTCTTTCACCAGTTTTGTGGTTAATACGTGTTAATAAACCTCCGTAGCTTCCACCATACACAATATCATTATTTAAAGGATCAACAGCAATATGCGCGCTTTCGCCTCCAGCAGTGCTTTCCCAATCACTTTCGCTAATTGAACCTCTGTTAGTTCTATGTGCAATTCTTATGGTTGAATTGTCTTGTTGTGCTCCATAAATTCTATACGGAAAATGGTTGTCGGTTACTACTCTATAAAATTGTGAAGTAGGTTGATTCATATATGTACTCCAATTTTCACCAGCATCAAAACTAACTTGTGCTCCACCATCATCAGCAATAATCATTCGTTGGTTGTCTTCAGGCGAAATCCATAAATCGTGATGATCTCCGTGAGGAGCATTAAATGTTTTAAACGTTTTCCCTCCGTCTTTAGATTGATGATACTGAACGTTCAATACATATACAATATTTTCGTCTTGAGTATCGGCATAAATACGTGTATAATACCAAGCACGTTGACGTAATTTACGTTCACTATTAATTAATTTCCAGGTTTTACCTGCATCTGTAGATTTGTAAATTCCGCCTTTTTCATTTTCAATTAAAGCCCAAACAATATCTGAATTTAATGGAGAAACAGTTACGCCACTAATTCCCCAAATTCCTTTTGGTAACCCTTCATTACTGGAAATATCTGTCCAAGTTTCACCTTCATCAGTACTTTTCCAAAGCGCAGAACCTTCACCACCACTTGATAAACTGTAAGGTGTTCTTCTTACATTCCAGGTTGAAGCATATAAAATTCGAGGATTTGTTGGGTCAATAATTAAATCAACTGCACCAGCATTTTCATTTGTAAATAATACTTTTCTCCAATTTGTACCACCATCGGTTGATTTATAAACACCTCTTTCTGAAGTAGGTTTGTATAAATCTCCTAAAACAGCCGCAAAAACAATGTCAGAATTTTTTGGATGAATTCGTACTCTTGGAATATGTCTAGAATTATTCAATCCAATAGCTTCCCAAGTTTTTCCAGCATTAACAGATTTCCACATTCCATCACCTGAAGAAACATTACCACGAACAGTTACTTCTCCATTTCCAACATAAATTACATTATTATCAGACTCACTAACAGCTACAGCTCCTACTGAACCTCCAAAAAAACCATCAGAGATATTAGACCATGAATTTCCTGCATCTGTTGTTTTCCATACTCCTCCGCCTGTTGCACCAAAATAAAATAAGTTTGCTTTGTTTGCTACTCCAGTTACCGCAGCACTTCGCCCTCCTCTATACGGGCCAATATTTCGCCATTCCATAGCGTTATAATATTCTTCACTAAATTTGGATTCTATTTTTTGAGCGTTAACTTTGTGTGCTGAAATTAAGAATAGACAGCTAACCAATAAGAAATATTTTTTCATGGAGGTGTTGTTAAAAAGATTTATAAAAAAATGGAATAGTAAATCTAATAAAAATTAACTTATTTTAAGGTTTCAAAATATATAACGAATGGATTTGTTGAAAATTGACAAAATTAATAGTACTGTAAATGGAAGTGTTCAAATTACAGGTTCTAAAAGTGAAACAAATAGGTTGTTAGTTTTACAACAATTTTATCCGAATTTAAAAATTGAAAACGTTTCAAATTCTGATGATTCTAAACTAATGCAAAAAGCATTGGAAAGTACTTCAAACGAAATAAATATTGGACACGCAGGTACGGCAATGCGTTTTTTAACGGCGTACTTTTCAGTAAAAGAAAATTCAGAAATTATTTTAACAGGTTCTCATAGAATGAAAGATAGACCTATTAAAATTTTAGTGGATGCACTAACTTCACTAGGTGCAGATATTCAATATTTAGAAAAAGAAGGTTTTCCTCCATTGAAAATTTCAGGCAAAAAATTAGAAAAAGGTATTGTTGAAATTGATGGAAATATAAGCAGTCAGTATATTTCGGCTTTATTATTAATTGCACCAACGTTAAAAAATGGATTGCAATTAATATTCAAAGGAGAAGTTACTTCGGTTCCATATATTAAAATGACCTTGAAATTACTAGATTCTGTTGGAATAACACATAGATGGGTTGGTAAAACAATTACTGTTTCACCCAAAAGAAAAATTAGTAATAAAATAATTGAAGTAGAATCTGATTGGAGTTCAGCTTCATATTATTATAGTTTGTGTGCATTGAGCCCTAATTCTGAAATAACACTATCAAACTATAGAAAAAACAGTTTACAAGGCGATTCAATTTTGGTAACTTTGTATGATAGGTTAGGGGTTGAAACGATATTTGAGGATAATAAAATTCTATTAAAAAACAAAAATATCCAAATTAATAGGGGTCTAAATTTGAACTTGAAATCCGCACCAGATATTGCTCAAACTATTGTAGTAACTTGTTTTGGATTAGGAGTAGAATGCAATATAAAAGGGTTGCACACCTTAAAAATTAAAGAAACAGATCGATTAGTTGCTTTAAAAAACGAATTGGAAAAATTAGGAGGTGAGATTGAAATTACAAATGAATCCTTGCATTTAAAACGAAGCGGTATTATTAATGAAAATGTGAGCGTTTCAACCTATGATGATCATAGAATGGCAATGGCATTTGCACCACTTGCTTTAAAGGTTCCAATTCAAATTGAAGATGCAAATGTGGTATCTAAATCATACCCAACTTTTTGGGAAGATTTCAAAAAAATCACTCATTAAAATACTCTAAAACAAAGTTTTATTGCGAAACACTTGACAACGCCTATGCCGATGTTGTATATTTGCACTCATTCCATAAAAAATTGATGAAATAAGAATTGTAAATATTGTTTTTTCTAAGAAAATATTAAATAACTTGTTTCAAGTATCCACCAAAAATTAATAAAAATAAACACATGAAGTTATCAAAGTTTAAATTTGACTTGCCAGATGAATTACTTGCTGAATACCCAGCGGAACATAGAGATGAATCTCGTTTAATGGTTTTAAATAGGAAAGAAAAAACGATTGAACATAAAATGTTTAAAGATTTAATTAACTATTTTGATGAAGGTGATTTATTTATATTGAATAATACCAAAGTTTTTCCAGCTCGTATGTATGGTGAAAAGGAAAAAACTGGAGCAAGAATTGAAGTTTTCTTATTAAGAGAATTAAATGCAGAAAGTAGATTGTGGGATGTTTTAGTAGATCCAGCTAGAAAAATTAGAATAGGAAACAAATTATTTTTTGGTGATGATGAAAGTTTAGTTGCTGAAGTTATTGATAATACAACTTCAAGAGGAAGAACTTTACGTTTTTTATATGATGGCTCTTATGAAGAGTTTAGAAAAAAATTACAAGAATTAGGTGAAACACCATTACCAAAATATATTCAAAGAGAAGTTGAAGCTAGTGATGCAGAGCGTTACCAAACAATTTATGCAAAACATGAAGGTGCTGTAGCTGCTCCAACGGCAGGATTGCATTTTTCTAAACATTTAATGAAACGTTTAGAAATTAAAGGGATAGATTTTGCTGAAGTTACTTTACATGTTGGTTTAGGAACTTTTAGTGCTGTTGAAGTTGAAGATTTATCGAAGCATAAAATGGATTCTGAGAAAGCAATTGTAACTGCAGAAACTATTAAAATTGTAAATAAAGCAATTAATAGCAAAAAAAGAGTGTGTGCAGTTGGTACCACTTCAATGAGAGCTATTGAAAGTTCAGTTTCTTCAAATGGTCGTTTAAATGAATTTGAAGGTTGGACAAATAAATTTATTTTTCCACCTCACGATTTTAGTATTGCTAATTGTATGATTACAAATTTTCATACACCAAAATCAACTTTAATGATGATGGTTGCTGCCTTTGCAGGTTATGATTTTTTAATGGAAGCTTACGAAGAAGCAGTAAAAGAAAAATATAAATTCTACTCGTACGGTGATGCGATGTTGATTATATAAAAATAATATTTTTTAATAAAGTAAATTGAGGTTTTCTGAAATTTGACTTTTGTGTCATATTGAGCTTGTCGAAATATGACACAAAATAAGTTTTATTTTTTTTAGAAAACCTCAATTTTTTTATAAACATCATTCATTTAGCAAACGTTCTATTTCAATTCTAAGATTGTTAATTTTAACGTTTTCAGCAATTTCTAAACGACCATTATATCTAACTCTACCATTTTTTAGAATGGTTAAATGCGGGTATAAATTAAAACTTAAACTTTGTGAGATTTCATTGGAACTAGCATATAAGGTCGGAAATTTATAACCTAATTCTTTGACTAATTCTTTTGTTTTTATTAAGGTATCTCTTTTTATAGGTACATTAACACTGAAAATAGCAACATTTGGATTGTTTTCGTATTCTAAATATACCTTTTCATAATCAGGAAATTTTTTAAAACAAACCCCACAACTTGTTGTCCAAAAATCCAATACAATAACTTTATTTTTAATTGTATCAAGTTTAATTAATTTATCACTATTACTTAATAACTCAATTTTAGGAGATTTATCATTTACTCTCACATTATAATTCCTTATAAATGAATTCAAATTATCAAATCCATAATAAAATATAAATACAATAAAAAGTATAAAAAGTAAAGAAAATGTTTTTGATTTTTTTTGTGTTAAATAACCGAATAAAATACTTGTTGGAATAATTATCAGATAAAATAAAATAATACTAGTTAATGCATTTTTTAAAAATAATGTTGAAGTCATTAATAGTAAAAAAGGAATGCTAAAAATAAAAACTTGCTTTTTAGTTCTAGAATAAAAACCAATTATAAAATAAAAAATTGACATTAAAAGCAATAACCACTTATGATTGCCATTTAGGGCAATTAGCCCAATTATTAAGTAAAAAATAATTGGGCTAACAGCAGTAAAAATGATTTTTAAAATTTTCATATTAACCAGTACAATCTCCAGTGCAACTCTGCATACCTAACCATCCACAACCAAAAGTTGTATCTTCACAACTATTATCACTGCAATCTCCTAATTGAGCAAGTTGACAAGTAATATCCCATCTGCAATCACAATTATCTGTACCACCACCTCCAAGACCATCATCCGGGTCCGTTTCTACGTCTATAACTCTTGAGGAAAATTGAAATTCACTTTTGTCTTTAACCGCATCAACATTTAACATACCAAAACCACTTACTAAAAAGTAAGGAGTCCATTTAAAATTTAATTTTCCTTCTTCAAACCAAGAATTTAAAAATAATAATTGCTCTTCGGATAATTCTTTTGAAAAATCATATTTATTGAGAAGTTTTTCAAAAGTCTTTAAATGATTAATTTCTTCTTCTGAAAAATTTAAGGATTTAATTTGTTTAAATTTGTCAACCCAAAGTTGTTTTCTTTTTTTAGGTGAAAAAGTTCTAAAAGCAGCTTTTTGTTTTTCGACTGTTAAAACAACTAATTCATTTCTATTCATAGTTTTTAAAGATTCAAGGTTTTCTTTAGCCCAAGAATCAATTTCTTTGTCACAACTGTAACAAGTGTCATCTTGACAACCTATATTTGCAAAAGAAATTAAAAATAAAAAGATTAAAAGTTTGAAGTTTGGTGTTCGGTGTTCGGTGTTCGGTGTTCGGTGTTCGGTGTTTTCATAGTATAGCTTTTTTAAATTATTAAACTTAAAGATAATACTTTCTATTTTATAAAAAAAACTAAAATGAACAATAAAAAAGACATACGCGCCCTAACTAAAGACGAACTACGAGATTTTTTTGTAGAACATGGAGATAAAGCATTTAGAGGAAATCAGGTTTATGAATGGCTATGGAGTAAAAGTGCGCATACTTTTGAAGATATGACCAATATTTCATTGGAAACTCGCGAAATGTTGCAAAACAATTTTGTGATTAATCATATTGAAGTTGATAACATGCAACGAAGTTCAGATGGAACTGTAAAAAATGCTGTTAGATTGCACGATGGATTAATTGTTGAATCGGTGTTAATTCCAACAGGCACAAGAACAACGGCCTGTGTATCAAGTCAGGTTGGTTGTAGTTTAGATTGTTTATTTTGTGCTACTGCGCGTTTAAAGAAAATGCGAAACTTAAATCCTGATGAAATTTACGATCAGGTTGCAGCAATTAACAAAGAAAGTTTATTGTATTACAACCATAAATTATCTAACATTGTTTTTATGGGAATGGGAGAACCATTGATGAACTATAACAATGTATTAAAGTCAATAGAAAAGATTACTTCACCAGAAGGTTTGGGGATGTCGCCAAAACGAATTACTGTTTCAACTTCGGGAGTTCCAAAAATGATTAAAAAACTAGCTGATGACGATGTTAAATTTAATTTAGCAGTTTCTCTACATTCAGCAATAGATGAAGTTAGATCAAAAATAATGCCTTTTAGTGCTGCTTTTCCGTTGAAGGATTTAAAAGAATCACTAGAGTATTGGTATGAAAAAACAGGTAGTAGAGTTAGCTATGAATATGTTGTTTGGAATGGGATTAACGATAATAGAGAAGCAATAATGGCGCTGGTTGATTTCTGTAAACATATACCGTGTAAAGTAAATTTAATTGAATACAATCCAATTGATGACGGTGATTTTCAGCAAGCAAAACCTCAAGTAATTACCGATTATATTAGTATTTTAGAAATGAACGATATTATTGTAAATGTTAGAAGAAGTAGAGGAAAAGATATTGATGCAGCTTGTGGACAATTAGCTAACAAAAGTTAAACTATTTTCCTTACTTTTGATTCCTTAATGAAGCTAGTAGAACAAATAAAACAACCCATTCTTGAAGAAATGGAACTCTTTGAAAGTAAGTTCAGAGAATCCATGGCTACAAAGGTTCCATTACTTAATAGAATTACACATTACATTATTAGAAGAAAAGGAAAACAAATGCGTCCAATGTTTGTTTTTTTGGTTGCGAAAATGGTTTCCAACGGTAAATTTGAAGAACGAACTTACAGAGGAGCTTCTATTATTGAGTTAATTCATACGGCTACTTTAGTTCACGATGATGTTGTGGATGATAGCAATAGAAGAAGAGGTTTCTTTTCAATAAATGCTTTGTGGAAAAATAAAATAGCAGTACTTGTTGGCGATTTTTTATTATCAAAAGGTTTGTTGCTTTCTATAGATAATAACGATTTTGATATTTTAAAGTTGATTTCTGTTGCGGTTCGTGAGATGAGTGAAGGTGAATTACTTCAAATTGAAAAAGCACGTAAATTAGACATTACCGAAGATATATATTTTGAAATTATACGACAAAAAACGGCAACGCTAATTGCTGCTTGCTGTGGTATTGGAGCAGCATCTGTAGGAAGTCCAGTTGAAGAGGTTGAAAAAATGCGTCTATTTGGTGAGTTAATTGGAATTGCTTTTCAAATAAAAGATGATTTGTTTGATTATACCGATGCAAAAATTGGGAAACCAACGGGTATAGATATTAAAGAGCAAAAAATGACACTTCCTTTAATTTATGCTTTAAATAATTGTTCTGATAAAGACAAGAAGTGGCTGATAAACTCAGTTAAAAATCACAATAAAAATAAGCAACGTGTTAAGGAAGTTATTGCCTTTGTGAAAGAAAAAGGAGGTATTGAATACACTACCATAAGAATGAAAGAATACCAATCTAAAGCATTAGAAATTTTAGAAATCTATCCAAGTTCACCATACAAAGATTCTCTATTAAATATGGTTAACTATGTAATTGAACGAAAAATTTAAGTTTTAAAATTTTATTTAACCAATTCTAATTCCAACAATTCTTCTAAATGTTTTCTTGAATTAGACAACCTTGGTACTTTGTGTTGCCCACCTAATTTACCATTTTGTTTTAGCCAATCGTAAAATAACCCATTTTTAGCCACATTAATTTTAGGGATTGCCAATGTTAAATTATTATAACGTTTTGCTTCATAATCCGAATTTATTGCTTTTAAAGAATTGTCTAAAATTTCAGTAAAATAATTAATGCATTTTGGGTGTTTTCTAAATTCAATCAACCATTCATGCCCACCACTTTTATTTCTATTCATAAAAATAGGCGCTACAGTATATTCAGAAATTTCACAAGCTGTTTTTAAACAAGCTTGTTTCAATGCATTTTCAGCATTTTCAATAATTAATTCCTCACCAAAAACATTGATAAAATGTTTCGTTCTTCCTGTTATTCTAATCCTATAAGGTTTTAAGGACGTAAATTTTACGGTATCACCAATTAAATATCGCCACAATCCGCCATTTGTAGTAATTACTAACGCATAATTTACATTTAATTTTACTTGAGAAAGCGAAATAGCTTTTGAATTCTCACCATCAAATTTATCCATAGGAATGAACTCGTAAAAAATACCATAATCAAGCATTAGCAGCATATCAAACGAATCATTAACATCTTGAATGGCAAAAAAACCTTCAGAAGCGTTGTAAGTTTCGTAATATTTAAATTCCTTTTTAGGAATTATTTTTTTGAATTGTTCTCTATATGGATTGAAGTTTACACCACCATGAAAGTAAACTTCAAGATTCGGCCAAACTTCTAAAATATTATTTTTTCCAGTTCTTTCTAATACTTTATTTAACAATACCAACATCCAAGAAGGAACACCAACCAAACTGGTAATGTCTTCTTCAATAGTTTCATTTATAATAGCCTCTATTTTACTTTCCCATTCACTCATCAAAGCAGTTTCTTGCTTGGGTGCACTGCTATAATCAGCCCAAAACGGTAAATTTTCAATAATAATAGCTGATAAATCACCAAAAAACGAATTGTTATCCTCATAAACAGCACTACTTCCTCCCAGTCGCAAACCTTTTCCAATGAAAAGTTGTGACTCTGGGTTATTGTTAAAATACAAACAGAGCATATCTTTTCCTGCTTTAAAATGGCAATCTTCTAAAGCTTCTTCACTCACAGGGATAAATTTGCTTTTTGCATTAGTAGTTCCGCTCGATTTCGCAAACCATTTTATAGGAGTTGGCCAAAAAATATTTTGTTCACCTTTTCTGGCCCGTTCAATCATTGGTTCAATAGATTCATATTGTTGAATGGGAACTTTTTCAGTAAACTCTTTGTAAGATTTAATAGATGAAAAATCTAATTTATTTCCAAGTTCGGTATATTGTGCTTTATATAATAATTTGAAGAGTAATTCTTTTTGAACATCAATAGGGTATTTTAAAAACAGCTCCATTTGGTGCTTCCTCTTTTTCAAAAACCAAGAAATTATTGAATTAACTATTGGATATGGCATTTTATTATAAGTATCTTTATCGAGTTAAATTTACTAAAAACTTTCTATGCAATACCAAACTGTTTTAAAAAAAATGATGACTGAGTTAAATGATGTGGTTCATTATTATTTAGATGTTGAAAATGATGTTCTAAATTTAAACCAGTTGTTAGGACGAGAAATTGAAATTAGTTTTGAAGGTTACCAATGTTTAAGTTGTGGAAAAGAAAAGAAAATTTTTAGACAAGGGTTTTGTTACGACTGTTTTTATGACAGTGCAGCAGTAGGTGATTGGATTATGAAACCCGAATTAAGTACTGCACATTTAAATATTGAAGATCGTGATTTAGAATATGAAAAGCAAGTTCAATTGAAACCTCACGTGGTGTATTTGGCTTTATCAAGCAACGTAAAAGTTGGTGTTACCCGTAAAACTCAGGTGCCAACTAGATGGATTGATCAGGGAGCTACAAAAGCCATTGAAATTGTAGAAGTTCCAAACAGGTACTTGGCAGGGATTACAGAAGTTGCTTTAAAAGATTATGTAGCTGATAAAACTAGTTGGCAAAAAATGTTAAAAAATGATGTTTTAGATGCTGACTTAATTGAAGAAAGAGAAAAGTTAAAACAGTATATTCCAGCTGAAGCTTTGGACTATTTTTTACCGAATAATGGTAAAATCACCGAGATAAATTATCCAGTAATTAAATATCCATCAAAAATTAAAACGTTAAACTTAGAGAAAACTCCAGTTTATTCAGGTAAATTAATGGGTATTAAAGGTCAATATTTACTATTTGAAGATACTACGGTTTTTAATGTTAGAAATAGTGAAGGATATAGGGTGCTAATTAATATAAGTTAATTTCTTCACCAACCTTCAAATTAAACCTTCTTCTAAATAGATAAACTATAAAGTATAATATTGGTGTATCTAAAAGTGCAATAATTATTTTAAATAAAAATCCGCTAATAAGTAATGTTGAAAACAAGTTCCAAGGCAATACGCCAAAACTGCATAGTAAAGTAACTACCGTTAATGTATCTATGAATTGAGATGAAAATGTTGAAAAATTATTCCGTAACCAAAGGTGTTTTCCTTTGGTTTTTCTTTTCCAAAAATGAAAGATTCTGATATCAATAAACTGAGCAAATAAATATGCTAACATTGATGCTAAAACGGCAATAGGTGATAACCCGAAAACTTTAGTGAACAGCTCATTATTAATAGGAGAATTGTCAATAGCATTGGTGTAATTAGCTATTAAAATAATTACCATAGAGAAAAATGAAGCAAAAATACCAGCTATTACAACTTGATTGGCTTTCTTTTTACCATACATTTCTGAAATAATATCAGTAATTAAAAAGGTAATAGGATAGGGTAATATTCCAACTGAAAGTTCAAAGCGAAACCAACCAAATGGATTCCAATAAAAGAATTTTTGAAAAATTAAATTTGAAGCTACCAATGCAGCAATAAACATGGATGCAAGAATAAGATAGATTGTAAAGGCTTCAGATTTGTGTTTTGGATTCATAGTTTTTGGATTGTAACGAATATAATAAATAATTCCTACTTTTGCATTTTGAATAAATAACGAAATAGAATTAAGATGAAAGCATATATTTTTCCAGGTCAAGGAGCGCAATTTACAGGAATGGGTTTAGATTTATACAACAACTCTCCTTTAGCAAAAGAACTTTTTGATCAAGCAAATGAAATTTTAGGATTCAATATTACAGCTATTATGTTTGAAGGAACTGCTGAAGAATTGAAACAGACAAAAGTAACACAGCCAGCTATATTTTTACATTCAGTAATTTTAGCAAAAACATTAGGTGAAGATTTTAAGCCAGAAATGGTAGCGGGGCATTCTTTAGGTGAACTATCAGCTTTGGTAGCAAATGGGGTTTTAACTTTTGAAGATGGACTTAGGTTGGTTTCAAAAAGAGCTTTAGCGATGCAAAAAGCCTGTGAAGCACAAGAATCTACAATGGCTGCAGTTTTAGGATTGGATGATGCTATTGTTGAAGAAATTTGCGCAAGTATTGATGGAATTGTGGTGGCTGCAAATTACAATTGTCCAGGACAATTGGTTATTTCAGGAGAAATTTCAGCAATTGATAAAGCGTGTGAATTATTGATTGAAAAAGGAGCAAAACGTGCCATAAAATTACCTGTAGGTGGTGCTTTTCATTCACCATTAATGGAGCCAGCAAGAGAAGAATTAGCAGCAGCAATAAAGAACACAACATTTAGTAAGCCAATATGCCCAGTATATCAAAATGTTGTTGCAAAAGCAGTAACTAATTCTGATGAAATAAAAGAAAATTTAATAGCACAACTAACCGCGCCAGTTCGATGGACACAATCTGTTCAGCAAATGATTACTGATGGTGGTACTGAATTTTTTGAAGTTGGGCCTGGGAAAGTTTTACAAGGACTAATTAGAAAAATAGATAGAAGTGTTGCGGCAAGTAGCGTAGCATAAGTCTTATTTAATAAAAAATAGTGTAAAATATTTTTTTATTAAATAAATAATTTCATATTTGTCAAACATAAATGAAAAACATAATTATCAATATTATTTCTATTAATGTCTCTGTGATTATTTCACAAGGAGGTTAGGAATGTTATTGTAGTTTATAAAAATTATAAAACCTTCCTGTTTAATTTCAGGGAGGTTTTTTTATTAGGTAAATATGAAATACAACAATAAAAATATTTTAATTCAAATTATAATTGTCAACTTAAAAAGTTGATGCAAATTTTTAATGAGAAAAATTAAAGACCTGCATCATAAAAAATGTAGGTTTTTTTTATTGTGTAATCATTGTAGAAATAAATATGTAATTACCATATTATCAATCATATAGAACTATTTAATGAATATTGGCTATTGTAAAATAAAACATAGGAAACCTTGCAAAAGAATTGACTCAATTAAATTTGTATTTTCCTGTTAATTAAGTATTAGAGCAAGTTGTTTAAAATTATAAAAAAAGTACTAAAATAAATGCAATTAAATAAATATAGTAAAAGAGTAACTCAAGACCCAACTCAACCAGCTTCACAAGCAATGTTATATGCAGTTGGTCTATCTGATAATGATATGAAAAAGCCACAAGTGGGTATTGCAAGTACTGGTTTTGATGGAAACCCTTGTAATATGCATTTGAACGGAATAGCATCAAAAATTAAAGCAGAGGTAAATAAATTAGATCAAGTTGGATTAATATTTAATACTATTGGTGTAAGTGATGGTATTTCTATGGGAACTTCAGGAATGAATTATTCTTTACCCTCTCGTGATGTGATTGCAGATTCTATTGAAATAGTAATGAATGCTCAAAGTTACGACGGTTTGGTAACGGTTGTTGGTTGTGATAAAAATATGCCAGGAGCTATTATGGCAATGTTGCGTTTAAACAGGCCTTCATTAATGGTATATGGAGGAACTATTGCTTCAGGAAACTATAAAGGTCAAAAATTAAATATTGTTTCTGCTTTTGAAGCTTTAGGTCAAAAATTATCAGGTGATATTTCAGAAGAAGATTATAAAGAAATTATAAAAAATGCCATTCCAGGTGCAGGTGCCTGTGGTGGAATGTATACTGCAAATACCATGGCTTCATCTATAGAAGCTTTAGGGTTTGCATTGCCTTACAATTCATCTATCCCTGCTGAAAACCCTTATAAAGGAGATGAAAGTGAACGAATTGCGGCTGCTATTAAAAACTTATTGGAACTAGATTTAAAACCTTTAGATATTATTACTAAAAAGTCGTTGGAAAATGCGGTTGCTTTGGTAAATGCTCTAGGAGGTTCAACAAATGCAGTTTTACATTATTTAGCTATTGCACATGCTGCTGGAATTGAATTTACATTAGATGATTTTCAGCGTGTAAGCGATAGAACTCCGTTAATTGCCGATTTAAAACCTAGCGGTGAATATTTAATGGAAGATGTTCATGGTGTTGGAGGAACTCCAGCTGTGATGAAGTATTTGTTAGAAAAAGGGTATTTACATGGTGATTGTATGACCGTTACAGGTAAAACGCTAGCTGAAAATTTAGCCAATGTAAAAGCATTAAGTTTTGAAGATGATCAGCAAGTAATTCACCCAACAGAAAGAGCCTTAAAATCTTCCGGAAACCTTCAAATTTTATTTGGAAACCTTGCTTTAGAAGGTTCTGTCGCTAAAATTAGTGGTAAAGAAGGAAATTTATTTGAAGGGAAAGCAGTTGTTTTTGATGGTGAAGATAATGCAAATGCAGGAATTGGTGCAGGAAAAGTATCAAGAGGTGATGTAGTTGTAATAAGATATGTTGGACCAAGAGGTGGACCAGGAATGCCAGAAATGTTAAAACCTACTTCTATGATTATGGGAGCTGGATTAGGGAAATCAGTAGCATTAATTACTGACGGTCGTTTTTCAGGAGGAACACATGGTTTTGTAGTTGGTCATATAACACCAGAAGCCCAATCAGGAGGTGCAATTGCTCTGATAAAAGATGGGGACATTATTGTTATTGATGCTACAACTAAAACCATCAACGTACAATTAACAGATGCTGAATTAGCTGAAAGAAAATCAAAATGGACTGCACCAGCATTAAAACATACAAAAGGAATATTATATAAATATGCTAAAACCGTTTCTTCAGCTTCTGAAGGCTGTGTAACGGATAAATTTTAAATATATGGAGACTTTGAATACAAAAGTTAATGAGGTGAAAACTTCAAAAACTGTAAAAATAACAGGAGCTGAAGCAGTAATTAAATGTTTATTGGCTGAAGGAGTAGATTTGGCTTATGGTTACCCTGGTGGTGCTATTATGCCTGTGTACGATGAAATTTACAAATATCAGGATCAATTTCATCATGTGTTAACACGTCATGAACAAGGTGCAATACACGCAGCACAAGGTTTTGCACGTGTAACAGGAAAAGTAGGGATGGTTTTTGCAACTTCTGGCCCTGGAGCAACTAATTTAGTAACGGGTATTGCTGATGCTCAAATAGATTCAACTCCGTTGGTTTGTATAACTGGCCAAGTTGGATCACATTTATTGGGTTCTGATGCTTTTCAAGAAACAGATATTATTGGTATCTCAACTCCAGTTACTAAATGGAATTATCAAGTTACCAAAGCTTCAGAAATTCCTGAAATAATTGCCAAAGCGTTTTATATTGCAAAATCGGGTCGTCCAGGTCCAGTTTTAATTGATATCACAAAAGATGCGCAGTTTGGAGAATTAGATTATTCATATAAAAAATGTGAGAAAGTTAGAAGTTATAAAGCTGTTCCAAAATTAAATATTGAAAAGGTTAAAGAAGCTGCGGAGTTAATTAATAGCGCAAAAAAACCATTTATAGTTTGGGGACAAGGTGTTATTCTTGGTGGAGCAGAGCAAGAGTTCAAAAAATTTATTGAAAAAACTAATATACCGTCGGCTTGTACAGGTTTAGGTCTTTCAGCATTGGAAACGGCACATCCGTTACATGTTGGAATGGTTGGGATGCACGGAAATTATGCACCAAATGTTTTAACTAATTCGTGTGATGTTTTGATTGCTATTGGAATGCGTTTTGACGATAGGGTTACTGGAAATTTAGCAACCTACGCAAAACAAGCCAAAGTTATTCATTTTGAAATTGACCCTGCTGAAGTTGATAAAAATGTAAAAACTGATATTGCTGTTATAGCGGATGTTAAAGAAACATTGACTAAAATTATGCAGTTTGTAGATAAAGGTGAGCATAAAGAATGGATGACAGCGTTTGATAAGTTATATCAAATTGAAGTAAATGAAGTAATTAACGATCAGTTAAATCCTACAAAACAAGGATTAACTATGGGTGAAGTTTTAGGAGGAATCAACAAAGAAACGAATGGAGATGCCATTATAGTTTCAGATGTTGGTCAGCATCAAATGTTTGCTTGGCGTTATGCTAATTTTGTAAAAACAAGAAGCAATGTAACTTCAGGAGGTTTAGGAACTATGGGATTTGCATTACCAGCAGCTATCGGTGCAAAAATGGGAGCGCCAGATCGTGAAGTGGTTGCTATTATTGGTGATGGAGGTTATCAAATGACGTGTAATGAATTGGGGACTATTCTTCAAACAAAAGCCGCAGTTAAAATTGTGGTTTTAAATAATAGTTATTTAGGAATGGTACGTCAATGGCAAGAGTTATTTTTTGACAAGCGGTATGCTTCAACAGAAATGGTAAGTCCAAATTTTGTGAAACTAGCAGAAGCTTATGATATTGAAGCTGTTAAGGTTTCAAAAAGAGAAGATTTAGCAGGCGCTATAAAAACAATGATGGCATCAAAAGAAGCCTATTTTTTGGAAGTTGTTATAGAACAAGAAGATAATATATTTCCAATGATACCAACAGGAGCAAGTGTTTCAGATATAAGATTAAGTTAATTATGGAAGAGAATAAAAATTTTACAGTTTCAGTTTACACTGAAAATAATATAGGAATATTAAATCGCCTTTCGGCAATATTTTTAAAACGTCATATTAATATTGAAAGTATGACTGTTTCTAAATCTGAAATAGAGCATGTTCATAGATTTACATTTGTAGTAATTGTGCCAGAAACGTTGATTAGAAAAGTGGTTCTTCAGTTAGAAAAACAAATTGAAGTTATTGGCGCTTATTATCACACTGAAGATGAAATTATTTATCATGAAACAGCCTTATTTAAAATTTCTTCAGAACATTTATACGATGATAAAATTCAAGATAAAATGAAATTTAGAAGAGCGCACATTATTTCTATTACAGAACGATGGTTTGTAATAGAAGCAAGTGGTTTAAAAGAAGACATAGATAATATGTATGAAAAATTAAAACCATTTGGCTTATTACAATTTGTGCGATCAGGACGAATTGCAATTACAAAGCCTAAAATGGCAATATCAGAAATATTAGCAGAGATTAATTAAAAGAATAAAAAATATAAAAATGGCAAATTATTTTAACACACTTTCTTTAAGAGATAAATTAGATCAATTAGGAAAATGTAGATTTATGGAATCTTCAGAATTTAGTGAAGGTGTTGAAGCATTAAAAGGTAAAAAAATTGTGATTGTTGGTTGTGGAGCTCAAGGTTTAAACCAAGGTTTAAATATGAGAGATTCAGGATTGGACGTTTCTTATACATTAAGACCAGCAGCAATTTCAGAAAAAAGACAATCGTTTTTAAATGCATCTCAAAACAATTTTAGTGTTGGTACGTATGAAGAAATGATTCCAACGGCTGATTTGTTAATTAACTTAACGCCTGATAAACAACATACTGCTGTAGTTTCTGCTGTAATGCCTTTAATGAAAAAAGGTGCTACGTTATCATATTCTCACGGTTTTAATATAGTTGAAGAAGGAATGCAAGTTCGTAAAGATATAACGGTTATTATGGTTGCTCCAAAATCACCAGGTTCTGAAGTTCGTGAAGAATTTAAGAGAGGTTTTGGTGTGCCAACATTAATTGCTGTGCATCCTGAAAATGATCCAGAAGGAAAAGGATGGGATTATGCAAAAGCATACGCTGTAGGAACTGGAGGTCATACTGCAGGAGTTTTAGAATCATCTTTTGTTGCTGAAGTAAAATCAGATTTAATGGGTGAACAAACAATTCTTTGTGGTTTGTTACAAACAGGTTCTATTTTATGTTTCGATAAAATGGTTGCTGAAGGGATTGATAAAGGTTATGCTTCAAAATTAATTCAATACGGTTGGGAAACAGTTACAGAAGCCTTAAAATATGGTGGAATTACAAATATGATGGATCGTTTATCTAATCCTGCAAAAGTTGCCGCATTTGAAGTTTCAGAAGAATTAAAAGATATAATGCGTCCTCTTTTTCAAAAACATATGGATGATATTATGTCTGGTCATTTTTCAAAAACAATGATGGAAGATTGGGCAAATGACGATGTCAATTTGTTAACTTGGAGAGCCGCAACTGGTGAAACTGCCTTTGAAAAAACACCTGCTTCCGCTGTTGATATTTCAGAACAAGAATATTTTGATAATGGTGTGTTAATGGTTGCAATGGTTAAAGCTGGTGTAGAATTAGCTTTTGAAGCAATGACAGAATCAGGAATTATTGAAGAATCTGCATATTATGAATCGTTACACGAAACACCTTTAATTGCAAATACAATTGCAAGAAAAAAATTATTTGAAATGAATCGTGTAATTTCTGATACTGCGGAGTACGGTTGTTATTTATTTGACCACGCTTGTAAGCCTTTAATTGCTGATTATGTGAAAAATGCACCTAGTAATTTAATTGGAAGATCTTTTAATGATGGCTCAAATAGTGTTGATAATAAAGAATTAATTGAGGTAAACTCAGCAATTAGAAATCACCCAGTAGAAGATATTGGAGCATATTTACGAGAGTCTATGACTGCGATGATAAAAATAGTTTAATTTAAATTTTGTAATAACCTTTTATTGGAAACAACTATCAAAAATAGCATTTCATTAGAAAAAATATATAAAGCTCAACATAATATCAAAGGAGTTGTAGAACAAACTCCTTTGGTTTTTATGAAGAATTTTTCTGAGCGTTATCAAGCTAAAATCTACTTTAAAAGAGAAGATTTACAAGTAGTTCGTTCTTATAAAATTAGAGGTGCTTATAATAAAATTCAAGGTTTATCAAAAGATGAATTAGAAAACGGAATTGTTTGCGCAAGTGCTGGTAATCATGCGCAAGGAGTTGCTTATGCTTGTCAGAAATTAAAAGTTCAAGGAACTATTTTTATGCCTGTAACAACATCGCATCAAAAAATTGATCAGGTAAAAATGTTTGGTAGGGAGTTCGTTTCAATTCAACTTTTTGGAGATAGTTTTGATGATAGTCAGAAAGCAGCAGCAGAATTTTGTGAAACAACTAAGAGTACATTTGTACATCCTTTTGATGATTTAGATGTAATTGCTGGACAAGGAACTGTTGGTTTAGAAATATTAAATGATAGTAAATCTCAAATAGATTATCTATTTCTTCCAGTTGGTGGTGGAGGTTTAGCTTCAGGTGTTGGTAGTGTTTTTAAAGCGTTAAGTCCGTTAACAAAAATTATTGGTGTTGAACCAGCTGGTGCACCTTCTTTAACTAACTCTTTAAAAAAAGGCGTAAATACTACGTTAAATGAGATAGATAATTTTGTAGATGGAGCTGCGGTAAAAAGAATTGGTGAATTAAATTTTGAAATTTGTAAAAATTTATTGGATAGTACAGATTTAATTTGCGAAGGACTTATTTGTTCAACAATTTTAAAAGTATATAATGAAAATGCGATGGTTGTTGAGCCTGCTGGAGCATTATCTATAGCTGCTCTTGAAGATTATAAAGAAGAAATAAAAGGAAAAACAATTGTTTGTGTTGTGAGCGGTGGTAATAATGATATTACCCGAATGGAAGAAATGAAAGAACGAGCGTTATTTTATGAAGGATTAAAGCATTATTTTATCATTAAATTTCCACAGAGAGCAGGAGCTTTAAAAGAATTTGTGGTTGATGTTTTAGGCCCGAATGATGATATTGCCTATTTTGAATATACAAAAAAGCATAACAGAGATAAAGGTCCGGCTGTGGTTGGAATTGAATTGGATTCAAAAGAAGATTTTGAACCACTTTTGTCAAGAATGAAACAAAAAGGATTTTTAGGTGAATATTTGAATGAGAAACCTGAGTTGTTTCAGTTTTTAGTTTAAATAACAAAAAATAGACAATTTGTTAAATAATTAACAAACTTAATAGCGTCTAAAATATTTTATGTACTATTGTACCAATGAAAATAAATAATTTAAATACAACTGTAAATTTCCCCCGCTGCTTTGCTGACGTTTATCGCTGTGCGCGCTAATTATTCCTTATAAAAACAGTTTATTAATTTTCATTTATCACTAAATTATTTTGCAATCACTTTCTAACATCATATTTATTTCAGCTTTAACACTAATTGTTTTAGAAGTATTAGTGCTACGCTTTTCCATTCGCCGCCGTCCCTTGAGGGCGTAATCTTATTTTGAAAACGATGCGTTCGTTTTCCCTCTCAAACAACATCAATTAATTTTTTAACATTTAAAAAGTAAACAATGGAAATTGTTATTGCTAACACATCACATTTAAAATTTGCCGACATCATTTGTGAAACTATAAAAGAATCTGCAAAAGTTAGAGGTACAGGTATTGCTGAAAGAACTCCTGAATATATTTCAAAAAAAATTAGTGAAGGAGATGCTGTGGTTGCCATTGATGACGATAAATTCGCGGGTTTTTGTTATATAGAAACGTGGGACAATAATTCGTTTGTAGTAAATTCAGGGTTAATTGTACATCCAGATTATAGAAATCAAGGATTGGCAAAAAAAATTAAAAAGAAAATTTTAGAATATTCTCAGGAAAAATATCCTGATGCAAAAATATTTGGAATTACTACAGGATTAGCAGTTTTAAAAATTAATTATGAATTAGGTTATCAGCCAGTTACATTCTCTGAGTTAACAACTAATGAGGCCTTTTGGAATGGCTGTAAAACGTGTAAAAATTTTGATGTTTTAATGCGGACAGATAAAAAAATGTGTCTATGTACGGGAATGTTATATGATCCAAAACATGAAAAAAACATAAAAACACACAAATACAACTCAAAAGTATTAAGTAGATTAAAAAGTATTAAACAAGCATTATTTCTTAAAAAAAATAAAAAATAAAATGGAAAAAGTAGTATTGGCATATAGCGGGGGTTTAGACACTTCGTATTGCGTTAAATATTTAATAAACGAATTAAAATTAGAGGTTCATAGTGCACTTGTAAACACTGGTGGATTTTCAGCTAAAGAATTAGAAATTGTTGAAAAGAAAGCTTATGAAATGGGTGTTACTTCTCACATAAATAAAAATATATTAGAAGAGTATTATTCAAAAGCTATAAAATATATGGTTTTTGGTAATGTTTTAAAAAATAACACATATCCACTTTCGGTTAGTGCTGAACGTGTATTTCAGGCTATTGAAGTAGTTGAATATGCAAAACAAATTGGCGCAAAATACATTGCCCACGGAAGTACTGGAGCAGGAAATGATCAAGTGAGGTTCGATATGATTTTTCAAACCTTGGCTCCTGAAATTGAAATTATTACGCCAATTAGAGATTTAAAATTATCTAGACAAGAAGAAATTGCCTACTTAAAAGAAAATGGAGTAGATTATCCTTGGGAGAAAGCAAAATACTCAATTAATAAAGGAATTTGGGGAACAAGTGTTGGAGGTGTAGAAACCTTAACTTCACACCAAGCTTTACCAGAAGAAGCTTACCCAAGTCAGTTAGAAAAAACAACTCCAACAGATGTTAAACTTCATTTTAAAAAAGGAGAGCTGGTTGGCTTAAATGATGAATTTGATACTTCTGTTAATACCATTTTAAAGTTAGAAGAAATTGCTTCAAAATATGCAATTGGTAGAGATATTCATGTAGGAGATACCATTGTTGGAATTAAAGGAAGAGTTGGTTTTGAAGCTGCTGCTGCAGTTGTAACTATTAAAGCGCATCATACGTTAGAAAAGCATGTATTATCCAAATGGCAACAAAATTTAAAAGAGCAATTAGGTAGTTGGTACGGAATGTTATTACACGACGGTCAATATTTTGAGCCTGTGATGAGAAATATTGAAGCCTTTTTAGAAGATTCTCAAAAAACAGTGACGGGAGAAGTTTTTGTAACCTTAAAACCTTACCATTTTAGTATAAACGGAATTGAATCTAAACACGATTTAATGAAATCTAAATTTGGTGAGTATGGAGAAACAAATAAGGCGTGGTCAGCAGATGATGCAAAAGGGTTTATTAAAATTTTAGGAACGCCAAATAAAATATATCACAGCGTAAATTCAGAATTATGATAAAAGTAGGAATTATTGGTGGAGCAGGGTATACAGCAGGAGAATTAATTCGTTTATTAATTCATCATTCTCATGTAGAAATAGATTTTGTGTACAGTACTTCAAATGCGGGAAATTATATTTATAATGTGCATCAAGATTTGTTGGGAGCATTAGATTTAAAATTTACGGATACTGTAAATGGCAATGTGGATGTATTGTTTTTGTGTTTAGGACACGGAAATTCAAAAAAGTTTTTAAAACAATATCAATTTTCTGGAGGTACTAAAATTATAGATTTAAGTAACGATTTTAGACTGAATATAGATGCTATTTTTCAAGGAAATGAATATGTGTATGGTTTACCAGAATTACAACAACAAAAAATTGAAAAAGCGAATTATATTGCAAATCCTGGTTGTTTTGCAACAGCGATTCAATTGGCTTTGTTACCATTAGCAAAAGCGAATTTATTAAATAATTCAGTACATATAAATGCCACTACGGGCTCAACAGGCGCTGGCGTTTCACCAAGTGAAACCACTCATTTTAGTTGGAGAGATAATAATTTTTCAGTGTATAAAGCATTTACGCATCAACATTTAGATGAAATTTCTGAAAGTTTAGGCTTGTTACAACCAGATTTTTCTGAAGAGCTATTTTTTATTCCAAATAGAGGGAACTTTAGCAGAGGAATTTTTGCATCGATCTATTTAAATTTTGATGAAAGTATAGAAAAAGCGTACGAATTATTTGAAGATTTTTATGCAGATGCAGTTTTTACAAAAGTGTCAAAAAATCCAATTCATTTAAAGCAAGTAGTGAATACAAACAATTGCTTTATTCATTTAGAAAAGTATAAAAACACCTTATTAATTACTTCGGCAATTGATAATTTATTAAAAGGAGCATCTGGGCAAGCCATTCAAAATATGAATTTAATGTTTAAATTAAATCAAACTGAAGGATTGCAGTTAAAAGCTAATTTATTTTAAAAAAAACAACATGAAAATAGCAATTATTGGCTTAGGAAATTTAGGGTATTCAATAGCAATTGGTATTTTAACACAAGAAAATTTTAAATTCAAAAATCTATATTTAACAAAACGAGATATAGATTCTTTAAGTTCTTGGGAGAAATTACCCAATGTTAAAATTTCAACCGATAATAAGAAGGCTGTTCGCTATTCGGATGTTGTTATAATTGCTGTACAACCTAAACAATTACATACAGTTTTAGAAGAAATAAAAGAGGTGGTTAATCCTAAAACACACACAATTATTTCAGTGGTTACCGGTAGAAAAACGGATGAAATTGAAAGTGTTTTAGGTGCTGATGTTCCAATTATTAGAAGTATGCCAAATACGGCCATTTCTGTTGGACAATCAATGACATGTTTAAGTTCTAATGAAAAAGGAAAAGAGAATATAGAATGTGCAAAAACCATTTTTAATTCTTTAGGAAAAACCATGTGTATTGAAGAAAATCTAATGCAGGCAGCAACCGTAATATGCGCAAGTGGTATTGCATTTTGGATGCGTTTAATTAGAGCGACTACACAAGGTGCTGTACAATTGGGATTTGATTCTAAAGAAGCACAAGAATTATCGGTTCAAACGTGTTTGGGTGCTGCCAGTTTATTAATCCATTCAGGAAGTCATCCTGAGCAAGAAATTGATAAAGTTACAACCCCAAGTGGTTGTACAATTGAGGGTTTAAACGAAATGGAGCATCAAGGATTGAGTTCATCCTTAATTAAAGGTTTGGTAACTTCTTTCGAAAAAATTAATCAGATTTAACTTTTTTATTATGAAATTATTTGATGTTTATCCGCTATACAATGTAACTCCAGTGAAAGCTGAAGGTTGTTATGTTTGGGATGAGAATAACACTAAATATTTAGATTTATACGGTGGTCACGGAGTAATTTCTGTGGGACATACCCATCCAAAATATGTAGCTTCTTTAACTAATCAATTACATAAAATTGGATTTTATTCCAATTCAGTTCAAATGCCTTTACAGGTTGAATTGGCTCAAAAATTAGGAAAGTTGTCAGGTTGTGAAAATTACAATTTGTTTTTATGTAATTCTGGAGCTGAAGCCAATGAAAATGCGCTGAAATTAGCGTCTTTTATCACTGGAAAAAGTAGAATTATTTCTTTTACAAATTCCTTTCATGGAAGAACATCTGCTGCTGTTGCGGTTACGGATAATAAAAGTATTAATGCACCAATCAATCTTCAACAAGAAGTTACGTTTTTACCGTTGAATGATATTGAATTAGTTATTCACGAAATTGGAAAAGGAGATGTTGCCGCAGTAATTATTGAAGGAATTCAGGGTGTTGGAGGTTTGGATGAGGGAACTACTGAATTTTTTCAGGAAGTTCAAAAAGTGTGCAATAGAAATTGCGTGTTGTTAATTTTAGATGAAATTCAATCTGGTTATGGAAGAAGTGGAAAATTCTTTGCATTTCAATACCATAATATTCAGCCAGACATAATAACAACAGCCAAAGGAATGGCAAATGGATTTCCAATGGGTGGTGTTTTAATTTTAGATGTTTTTAAAGCCAAATACGGTAGTTTAGGTACAACTTTTGGTGGAAATCATTTAGCGTGTACTGCTGCTATTGCTGTATTAGATATTATTGAAAATGAAAATTTAATTGCCAATGTTAATGAAGTTTCAAATTATTTTATGGAAGAAATTAAACAGATTTCTGAAATAAAAAAAGTAAAAGGAAGAGGTTTAATGTTGGGTGTAGAATTTGATTTTGAAGTAGGAGATCTTCGAAAAAAATTAATTACCGATAAACATATTTTTACTGGAGGTTCTAACAATAAAAATCTGTTAAGAATTTTACCTCCTTTAACAATTACCAAAGCTCAAATAAATGAATATATAAAAGCTTTAAAAGAAGTATTGGCATCATGAAAGCATTAACTTCAAATCAAAAAAACAGTGTTTTAGCATCTATGGCTCAATTAATAGATTCAGAAAGAACTGCTATTATAAATGCCAATAACATAGATGTTGAAAATTATTCTGGCGAAGATATTGCAATGTATGATCGACTTAAAGTTGATGATACGAAGATTGATGGAATGATTGTTTCATTACAACAATTAATTGCAGATATTGATCCAGTAGGAAAAGAACTATATAATTTTACCCACGAAAACGGGTTGAAAATGACCAATAAAACGGCACCTTTCGGAACTGTTTTAATCATTTATGAATCTAGACCAGATGTTACAGTTGAAGCTGGAGGAATTGCATTTAAATCTGGAAATAAAATCTTATTAAAGGGCGGAAAAGAGTCACTAAATTCTAATTTAATAATTGTTGAATTGTGGCATAAAGCATTGGCTGAAAATAATATTTCAACAAATTGGGTGGAATATTTAAATTATAACAGAACTGAAACACTAGAGTTTTTAGAACATCCAACTCAAAAAGTAGATTTAATTGTACCGCGCGGTGGAGATAAATTAATTGCTTTTGTAAAACAACACGCAAAATGTCCCGTAATTGTAAGTGGTAGAGGAAATAATTTTGTGTATGTAGATACTGAAGCTGATTTAGATATGGCTTTATCAGTAATTATAAATGCGAAAGCTTCAAAAATATCAGCCTGTAATGCGTTGGATAAAGTATTGATAAATACAAATTTAATAAATAAAGAATCCTTTATTAAATCGTTGATTCATAAATTGGTAGAACATAAAGTTGAAATTTTAGGGGATGCTGAAATCTCTAAATTTGAAAATGTTTCAGCTTTTGACGATGAAGCCATTTGGTTTGAAGAATTTTTAGATTATAAAATAGTTTTAGGAGCGGTGAATTCTTTAGATGAAGCCATTTCAAAAATAAATACCTACGGAGGAGGACATTCGGCGGTCATAATTACAAACAATACAGAAACTGCTCAAAATTTTATGGAATCTGTGGATTCAGCTGCTGTATACCAAAATGCATCAACTCGTTTTACAGATGGTGGTCAGTTTGGTTTGGGTGGTGAATTGGCAATAAGTACAGATAAATTGCATCATAGAGGTCCAATGGGATTACAACATTTAGTTACTAACAAATGGTACGTGTACGGAAATGGACAAATTAGGTAAAAAAAGAATTTTATTAAAAATTGGTTCCAATGTGTTAACAAAGGAAACCAATCATATTTCTCGTGGAAAAATCGAAGATATTGCTTGCCAAATTGCAGATTTAAGAGACGAATATGAGTTTGTAATTGTAACTTCAGGCGCTATTGCAGTGGCAAAACAATTTGTACAGTTAGAGAGTAATGGAAAGGAAATTAACGTAAAACAAGCGTTAGCTTCCATTGGTCAACCACATTTAATGCGTATTTATCAGGAAAGTTTTAGAGAACTTGGTTTGCTAACTTCGCAGTGTTTATTGTCGTATTCCGATTTCAAAAAAGTAGAATCAAGAACCAATATTAAAAACACCATAAATGTGTTGGTTGAAAATAGTTACATTCCAATTATTAATGAAAATGATACCGTAGCAACAGATGAAATTAAGTTTGGTGACAACGATAAATTATCAGCATTAGCAGCAGAGCTTTTAAATGTTGATTTGTTAATTATTGCAACCAATACTAATGGAATTTATATGAAAGAATCTATTAATTCAGAAAAAGTAAAAACCATTAGAGAAACTTCTGATATTCAATTGTTAAGAGATCAAATTCAAACATCGGTTTCGTTGCACGGAACAGGTGGAATGTCAGCAAAAATTGAAGCTTCAGAAATTGCACAAAATGCAACTATTGAAACGTGGATAGTAAATGGATTAAAAGATAATTTTGTTGTGAATGCAATGAAAAATAAAAGTGAGTTCACAAAAATAACAGTTAAATAAAATGCAACATTATACCAATATAAACGAGTTAGATAGCTTACAAAATACAGTGAAAGAAGCTATTAGTTTGAAGAAAAATGAATTAAAATTTAAATTTCTTGGTGAAGGAAAAACCATTTGCTTATTATTTTTCAATAATAGTTTGCGTACGCGTTTAAGCACACAAAAAGCTGCTCAAAATTTAGGGATGAATACTGTTGTTATGAATTTTGGAAGTGAAGGTTGGCAGCTAGAGTTT
This sequence comes from uncultured Lutibacter sp., assembly GCF_937891065.1. Classification (GTDB taxonomy): domain Bacteria; phylum Bacteroidota; class Bacteroidia; order Flavobacteriales; family Flavobacteriaceae; genus Lutibacter. Next base: position 53,114 of record NZ_CALAEQ010000268.1, read on the forward strand.
GAGGATGGTGTAGTAATGGATGAAGATAAATCTGAACACGTTATTGAAGCTGCGCAGGTAGTCGCGCAATATTGTGATATTGTTGCTATTAGAGCATTTGCTTCTTTAACAGATAAAGAAAAAGACAGAGCAGAAATTGTGATTGAAAGCTTTAAAAAATATGCTGGAATTCCAGTGGTAAATATGGAAAGCGCTACTGGGCATCCGTTACAAGCTTTGGCAGATGCAATTACAATGGAAGAGTTTAAAGTTTTGCATAAACCAAAAGTGGTGTTGTCTTGGGCGCCACATCCAAAAGCGTTGCCGCATGCAGTTGCCAATTCTTTTGTTGAAATGATGCAATTACAAGATGCAGATTTTGTAATTACGCATCCTGAAGGGTATGAATTAGATCCTGAAATAACAAAGAATTCAAAAATTGAATACAATCAGAATAAAGCTTTTGAAAATGCAGATTTTGTGTATGTTAAAAACTGGAGTTCTTTTAAAGACTACGGAAAAGTAGTAAATAAAGATGCCAATTGGATGGTGACAGCTGAGAAAATGAAATTAACTAATAATGGTAAATTTATGCATTGTTTACCTGTTAGAAGAAACGTAATTGTTGCCGATGAAGTAATTGATTCTGAAAATTCAATTGTAATTCAACAAGCAAATAATAGAACCTATTCAGCACAAATTGTGTTAAAAAAAATATTAGAAAACCTATAGTATTCAATATTGTCACACTAAGCCTGTCGAAGTATTCTCACAAATAGTAAAAAACAATGAAAAAACAACTTTTAAAAATAGTAAAAATTGGCGGAAATGTAATTAATGATGAAATTGCATTGAGTTTATTTTTAAAAGATTTTGCCACTATTGAAGGACCAAAAATATTGGTGCACGGAGGCGGAAGGAGAGCGACTGAAATTGCTTCAGAAATGGGTTTAAAGCCAAAAATGATAAACGGTAGAAGAGTAACTGATGAAGCTAATTTAGAAGTTGTAACAATGGTTTATGCTGGTTTGTTGAATAAAAAAATAGTAGCTCAATTGCAACAATTTAGTTGCAACGCCTTAGGATTATCTGGTGCTGATGCCAATTGTATTTTAGCGCATAAACGAATAGTAAAAGATATTGATTATGGTTTTGCAGGTGATGTTGATGCTGTAAATTCTGAGATTATTGATATACTTCTTCAAAATAATGTAACACCTGTTTTTTGTGCGATAACTCATGATAAAAATGGACAATTGTTAAATACAAATGCAGATACCATTGCTTCTGAGGTTGCAATTGCATTGAGTGATTTGTATGAAACGGAATTAAATTTTGTGTTTGAATTGAAAGGAGTTTTACAAAGTATTGACGATAAAAATTCTGTAATTACACAAATTAATTTGAATAAATACGAGCAATTAGTTGAACAAGGTGTTATTTCAGAAGGTATGATTCCAAAACTTTATAATTGTTTTAATGCATTAGAGAAAGGTGTTGGAATAGTGAAAATTGGAGACGCTACTTTAGTGCAAAATGAGACTAAATTTTATACAACATTAAGTTTAAAATAATGAAAAATAAATTAACGATAGAAGCCATAGAGTTGCTTAAAAATTTAATTTCAAAGCAATCATTCTCAGGTGAAGAAAACGAAACAGCATTGTTAATAATGCAATGGTTTTCTAGTCACGATATCAAATTTGAAAGTGATAAACACAATGTTTGGGCAAAAAACAAGCATTTTGATGCTTCCAAAAAAACAATACTTTTAAACTCTCATCATGATACCGTAAAACCTAATAAAGGATATACTCGAAATCCGTTAAGTGCAGATGTTGAAGATGGAAAATTATTTGGTTTAGGAAGTAACGATGCTGGTGGTTGTTTAGTCTCTTTATTGGCAACTTTTACATACTTCTATACTAGAGAAGATTTAAAATACAATTTTGTAATTGTAGCTTCTGCCGAAGAAGAAAATTCAGGTCCAAATGGATTAAATTCTATGTTGAAAATTATTCCTGAAATAGATTTTGCAATTGTAGGTGAGCCAACCTTAATGCAATTAGCTATTGCTGAAAAAGGGTTGATGGTAATGAACTGTGAGGCAAAAGGAACTTCTGGTCATGCAGCACATGGAATTGCAGATAATGCCATTTATAATGCTATTGAAGATATTCATTGGTTTCAAACTTTTGAGTTTCCGGAAGTTTCTGAAACTCTTGGAAAAGTTAAAATGACAGTTACACAAATTGAAGCAGGTTCTCAACATAACGTAATTCCTGCAAGTTGCAAATATGTTGTAGATGTGAGAGTTACAGATGCTTATAGCAATCAAGAGGTTTTTGATATTATAAATTCAAATGTAAAATCTGATGTGAGCCCAAGATCACTTCGTTTAAATTCATCTTCAATTCCGAAAGAACATGCAATTGTGCAAGCAGGAATTAAATTAGGGAGAGAAACATATGGTTCACCAACATTATCGGATCAAGCAGTGTTAAGTTGTCCTTCTTTAAAGTTAGGACCAGGACAAAGTTTGCGCTCCCATACTGCCGATGAATTTATTTATGTAAATGAAATTGAAGAAGGGATTGATTTGTATATTAAAATTTTAAATGAAATAATATAAAACCACACCAATATGAAACTTTGGGATAAAGGATTTTCAACCGATAAAAAAATAGATTTATTTACGGTTGGTAACGACAGAGAGTTAGATTTAATTTTAGCAAAATACGATGTAATAGGAAATATTGCACACGCAAAAATGTTGCATAGCATAGGCCTGCTAACTGCTGAAGAATTAAATTTATTAGAAGTAGAACTAGGAGCCATTTTAGCAGAGATAGAAAATGGAAATTTTATTATTGAAGATTCATTTGAAGATGTTCATTCTAAAATCGAGTTTTTATTGACTGAAGAGTTAGGTGATACGGGAAAAAAAATTCATACTGCAAGATCAAGAAATGATCAAGTTTTAGTGGATGTGCATTTGTATATAAAAGACGCATTAAATGATATTAATGAAGAAGTTGACGATCTTTTTGATTTGCTTATAAAACTAGCTGAACAATATAAAGATGTTCTATTACCAGGGTATACGCATTTACAAGTTGCAATGCCATCTTCTTTCGGTTTATGGTTTTCAGCATATGCAGAAACCTTAATTGATGATATTTATTTTTTAAAAGCTGCATATAAGGTTGCTGATCAAAACCCATTAGGTTCAGCTGCGGGTTATGGAAGTTCATTTCCTATTGATAGAGATTTTACGACTAAAGAATTAAAATTTGAAACCTTAAAATTTAATTCTGTTGCTGCTCAAATGGGTAGAGGGAAATTAGAAAAATCGGTCGCATTTGCAATCAGTTCAGTGGCAAGTACATTGTCTAAAATGAGTATGGATATTTGCTTGTATATGAGTCAGAATTTTAGTTTTATTTCATTTCCAGATGAATTAACAACAGGTTCAAGTATTATGCCTCATAAAAAAAACCCAGATGTTTTTGAATTAATTAGAGGAAAATGTAATAAATTACAAGCACTTCCTTATGAGTTTACCTTAATTACAAATAATCTTCCAAGCGGTTATCACAGAGATTTACAGTTGTTAAAAGAAGGATTAATTCCATCTTTTTCAACGTTAAAATCTTGTTTAGAAATGTTGACATATTCATTAAAAAATATTCAAGTAAAAAAGAATATTGTTGAAGATGAAAAGTATTTCTATTTATTTAGTGTTGAAGAAGTTAATAAGCTAGTTCAAAATGGAACTCCCTTTAGAGATGCATATAAAATTGTTGGTAAAAACATAAATGAAGGGAATTTTAACCCAGATAAAACAGTAAATCACACTCACAAAGGAAGTTTAGGGAACTTATGTTTAGATGAAATTGTAGCGAAGAAAAATAGGATTAACTAAAAGAACAAACTAATGTTATACTGAACTTGTCGAAATATATGAACGAAATATTCAATTTAAACTTCGACAAGTTCAGTTTGACAATGTTACCTTAATCCATTACAAATTTAAATCCAGCAGAAATTATTCCTGAAGTTAAACCTGTATTTCTTTTATAATTGCTGTATTTTAAATCCACACTTTTTAAACCTAGTTTCCAAATTCTACGTTTAGTAAAAATATCAGTATAAGAAACTCCAAATCCAAATTGATTTGAATTAAATTCTGATAAATCATTATCTGAAGTGTAAAATTCATCAGTAGAAACTAATTGTTCATAAGGAGCAAAATAATCTGCTGCTGTCTGATTGTAATATCTATAAGAAGGATATAACGTAAATTTATCACTAATTTTTATGGGTAATTCAATATCTGCTGTATGCGAAGTAACTCCCCAATCGTCATAATAATAACGGTAATAAGTTCTTAGAGAAACTACTTCATTTATATAATAATTTAAACGAGCACCAATAGGAATTTTAAACCTAGTATTTGGTAAACGTTCAATATCATCAGCTAGTTGAAAAACATCTATGTTTGTTGGTGAAGTATAATTAGAAATGCTTGAAGAATTTCCAATATAATAATTATCTCTATCGGCAAAATAAACACGTTGCATAGGATTTGCTAACCAACCTTTTTGCTGAACGATATCTGCAAAAATTGAGAATTGAGCTTTTTTACTTATAATTTGAGAAAAACTTATAGAAAGTGAATAGGTATTTCTTGATTCATCTTCAATTAATGTTGTGTTTAAAGGACTCCAAGTAGTTGAGCCGTTTTTATCAATTATATTTCCGCTTTGGTCAAGTATGTCAATATTGTTAAAAAAGCCATTATTCAAATTTTGATTGGCGTCTAAATATGCATCTATTTCTTTAGGGAAAAGAGGTTGCCAAGTGTCAAAGTAAGCATTGGCTTTAATGCCTATTTCAGTATTTTTTTCATTAAACAATTTGGTGAAATTTCCTCCAATTCCAATTGAAGTATAATCATATTCTTTAGAAAAACTTGCGTTAGCTCCCATAATAGTATTTCTATCGTCAGAAGAATGATCATAACTAAAATTTAAACTTGTCCAGGCATCAGATTTTGAAGCACCACTAGATTCTATCCAAGGGCTTCCTGCCGTTATATTGTTGTCCTCATTGTCATCAAAATCGAAAGGATTTAAATTACTTGATGAAGCAGAACTATATGCAGAAATTGTTGCATCAATAGTTAAAATATCATCGTCATTTAATGGGATTGAAATCGTTAAACTACTTGCTATATCTGTAAGTTCTTCTGTACCAATACCACCCGTAACAGCTGCATTATCACCATCTTGCGAATAATAACTTGAGATAAAGTCAACCTCGGTATTTTCTAAAACTCTTTTTTTATAAGTTTTAGTAGCTTCTGGATCAGTTGTTTGTGCATTTCCTAAAAAGGAGCAAAAAACAACTAAAATTATCAATATTTTTTTCATATTTATTTTATTAATTACAACCACAACCACCACCTGATTTTCCTCCATTAGCACCTGAAGCAGCTTCTCGATATACTTGTGCACTAGTTTCAAATTTTCTAATTTTTTTAGAAGCTAATAGCATATCGGGATCATTAATATATACTTTTTCATATTCTTTAACTGCTACACAAGAAGTTAAAGAGCTTATTGCTAGTAACAGCAAACACAGTTTCTTTATCATAATTTATTTATATTAATTTGTTCTGATGTGTGAATTTTACCTTGGTCATCAATTATTATACATTCTATATTTTTTAGTTGATTTATTCTGTTTAAACCAACTTCAGTTCCCATTACAAAAACCGATGTTGCTAAAGCGTCTGCCAACTCTGCTTTTGGAGCAAAAACAGTAACACTTATAATACCGGATGTTGGATACCCAGTTCTTGGGTCTATTATATGTGAATATCTGATGGAATTAAAAGTTACATATTTTTCATAATTTCCAGAAGTTACCACTGCACCATTTGATATTGGTAAAAGTGCAAAAGCTTTATTTTTATTCATAGGATTTGTAATTGCAACTTTCCAATCTTCTCCATTTGGTTGTTTCCCCCATGTATTCATATCGCCAGAAGCATTAATAATTCCAGCAGTTACACCTTTTGAAATTAATAATTTTTTCGCTTCATCAGCTGCGTAACCTTTGCCAATGGCTCCAAACCCAATTTTCATTCCTTTTAGTTTCAAAAAAACAGTTTTATATTCTTCATTAAGAATGATATTTTGATAACCAACTTTTGAAACAGAGTTGTTAATTTCTTCTTCAGAAGGCATTATTTTCATACTTCCGTCAAATTTCCAAATTTTATCCATTGAAGCATAACTTATATCGAAAGCTCCATCAGTTAGTTTTGAAATTACCAACGAACGTTGAATTAGATTAAACAACTCAGTTGAAACTTTTATAGGTTTAATGCCTGCATTTCTATTTATTTCTGAAGTTTGAGAATTAGGATCCCACGATGATATTAATTTTTCAATTCTTGAAATTTCACCAATTGCAAGATTAATATAGTTAATAGCTTCAATAGAATCATTGGCAACAACTGAAATATCAAATCTGCTACCCATTAACTTTAAAGTTTTTCTATGAAGTTGTTGAGCGCTTGTAATAGATGACACAAATAAAATAGAAACTAAAAAGAAATATTTATTCATTACTTTTTAAATGAATTAAGTAATTTAATATACTCAGAAGGGCTTATTTTTTTATAGCCAGTGTTACCTAAAAGATTCGCATTTTTATCTAAAACAGCTACAAATGGGAAATAACCCTGTAGGTTGTATTTTTCCATAAGTTGATTGTTTTGTTGTTGTTGTGTATCACTTAGTTCATTCTTTTTCTTTCTTGGAAAATCAGCTAAGAGCATTACATAATTTTTTTCTGAATAGGTTTTAAATTCTTCAGTACTCCAAATTTCTTTATTTAGTTTAATGCAGGGTGCACACCAATCTGAGCCTTGAAAAACTAAAATAATATTCTTGTTTTCTTTTGAAGCTAAATTCTTAGCCTCTTCAAAATTTGTTTGCCATTTTTGGGCGTTTGAGATAGTTACCACAAGAAGCAAAAGCATTCCTAAAATTGATTTTTTCATATTTATTTTAATAGTTATTTTATCGTAACATTTCAATTAGATTAAACCCTACCTTAAAAAAGATATCCTTTTATGGGTAAAAACTTTTTTAGAAATTATTCTTATAAATGAAAAACGAGTAAAGAGTCGGTTTAGTATTGAATTAATTACAAGCATTCCAAATTACTTCATTTGGAGTAGGCGCAGTTATAGAGATTGTTTCTTTTGCAACCGGATGAGTAAATACTATTTTACGCGCATGTAAATGGATACTTGCGTCTTTATTACTTCTGTCAAAACCATATTTTAAATCTCCTTTTATTGGTGAGCCAATGGCTGCCAATTGACATCTAATTTGATGATGACGACCCGTTTCTAAATCAACTTCTAATAGATGATAATTATCTAAAGATTTTAGTAGTTTGTAATGAAGAATAGACTTTTTACTTCCTTCAATTTCAGAAGAATACGATGTTGACTTATTGTTTTTAGGGTTCTTTTTTAAATAGCCTGTGAGTGTATCACTATTTTTAGCGGGTTTATTTTTTACCACTGCCCAATAAGTTTTGTTAACAGTTTTATCGCGTAACATTTTGTTAAAACGTTCTAATGATTTGGATGTTTTTGCAAAAACAATAATACCTGTTGTAGGTCTATCAAGTCTGTGAACAACACCCAAAAAAACATTTCCAGGTTTATTATATTTCTCTTTTATATATTCTTTAACAATATCGCTTAAAGGAGTGTCTCCGGTTTTGTCTCCTTGAACAATATCACCTGATTGTTTATTAATAATGATAAAGTGATTGTCTTCAAACAATACGGATAAATTATTTTTGGTTGAAGCCATTTTATGAATTATCTTCTAATCCCTTATTTATTCCATCAATAAACTCTAAAATTTCGTCTCTACCAGTTGCATTACTTGCAGATGAAACAAAGTGTTGAGGCATAGTTTCCCAAATTGTTTGGGTCATTGTTTTACTATATATTTGAATATTTCTATTCAATTCCGATAATTTAATCTTATCTACTTTAGTGAAAATTATACAAAAAGGAATTCCATTTTCGCCTAAGAACTCCATAAATTCCAAATCGATTTTTTGAGGTTCGTGTCTACTATCTATCAAAACAAAAGTACAAATTAGCTGTTCACGATTTAAAAAGTAGTTTTTTATAAAACTTTGAAATGTTTGCTTTATCGTTTTTGAAACTTTTGCATATCCATAGCCTGGTAAATCTACTAAAAACCAATTATTATTTATTTTAAAGTGATTTATAAGTTGAGTTTTTCCTGGTCTTCCAGATATTTTTGCTAACTTATTTCTATCAGTTAGCATATTAATCAGCGAAGATTTTCCAACGTTAGAACGACCTATAAAAGCATATTCCGGTAGTTGTTCTTTTGGGCATTTGGAAACATCAGAATTACTTATTACAAAATCAGCGGTTTTAATTTTCATTATTTTTTATAAGTTTCTTTCTGTTAGCCAGTTTTCAAGAATTTTATTGAATTCCTCTGGGTGCTCCATCATAGGTGTGTGACCACATTTATCAATCCAATATAATTTAGCATCAGGTAGTAATTTTTCAAAATCAACAGCTACTTCTGGTGGAGTTACAGTATCATTTTTCCCCCAAATTATACATGCAGGTATGTGCATATCAGGCAAATCTTTAGCCATATTGTGTCTAATGGCACTTTTAGCAATTGCCAATGTTTTAATAACTCTACTTCTATCGTTTACAGAAGCATAAACTTCATCCACAATTTCTTTGGTGGCTACCTCAGGATTGTAAAATACTTCTTGAGTTTTAGCTTTTATATAATCATAGTTCCCTCTTTTTGGGTATGTATCACCCATAGATTTCTCATATAAACCAGAGCTTCCAGTCAAAACTAGACCTTTTACATTTTTCAAATTCAGTTTGGTAAAATACAAGGCAATATGTCCTCCTAATGAGTTACCAAGTAAAACAGCATTTTCAATTTTTTTAAAAGCCATAAATTCTTTCAAAAATTTAGAAATGCTTTTAACATTGGTTTTTAAAAGCGGTAAGGAATAAATAGGTAATTCAGGTATAATTACTTTATATCCTTTGGTAGAAAAATAGTTTAAAACGCCATCAAAATTGCTTAATGCGCCCATAAGTCCATGAAGTACAATTATCGGTTTACCTTCACCTGCTTCAATATAACTATATTTCCCTTCTTTGATAAGAGTATTGCTCATTTAATTTTGAATTTATAACTAACTACAAAGGTAGGTTTTTTTTCTAAAATACGATTTTTTTCTAAACGATAGCTAAATTTATTTTAAGTGCTTGTTTTTCAAAATTATAGTCTATTTAATAGGTTAACTATTAAAAGTTATCAACATAGTGGGTAAAAGTGGTTTTTTGTGGGAAAAAATTTATATTTTTGAATACGCTAAAAAACATAATGGTAAATTTAATTGGGACATATGAATGTAAAGCTGATGCTAAAGGAAGGTTAATACTTTCTTCTGCATTGAAAAAACAGCTTTCGCCAATACTTCAAGATGGATTTGTGTTGAAACGATCTGTTTTTCAACCATGTTTGGAGTTGTACCCGATGTCTGAGTGGAATATTTTAATGGCGAAAGTAAACAAGTTGAACAGATTTGTTAAAAAAAATAATGATTTTATTCGTCGATTTACTGCGGGTGTTAAAATTATTGAATTAGATAGTTCAGGCAGATTATTAATTCCAAAAGATTTACAGTCTTTCGCTGGAATTACAAAAAATGTGGTGTTTTCTTCAGCAGTTAACATTGTTGAAGTTTGGGATAAAGACAACTATGAAAAAGCAATTGATGATGCAACTGTAGATTTTGCAGATTTAGCTGAAGAAGTAATGGGTAATGAAAAAGAAAACGAAGATGGAATATCATAATCCGGTTTTATTAAAAGAAAGTGTTGATGGTTTAAATATTAAACCTGATGGCGTATATGTTGATGTTACTTTTGGCGGTGGAGGTCATTCAAGAGAAATATTAAGTAGGTTAAATGAACATGGAAAATTGTTGGCATTTGATCAAGATGAAGATGCGAAACGAAATATGATTGATGATGAACGCTTTACATTGATACCGCAAAACTTCAGATTTATTAAAAGGTATTTACGTTTTTATGGTGTGAAAAAAGTAGATGGTGTTTTGGCTGATTTAGGGGTTTCTTCACATCAATTTGATGAAGCTGAACGCGGTTTTTCTACGCGATTTGATGCTGATTTGGACATGAGAATGAATCAGGCAGATGAGTTATCAGCTTTTCAAGTGATTAATTTCTATGATGAAGAAAAATTGAGTGATGTTTTGTTTCAATATGGAGAATTACGAAATGCTAGAGCTATTGCTAAAAAAATTGTTGAAGCAAGGTCTGAAAAGAAAATTAAAACAAGTTTTGAGCTAAAAGAAGTTTTAAGTGAATTTGTACCAAAAGCTGTTGAGCATAAAATATTAGCTCAAATTTTTCAAGGAATTAGAATTGAAGTAAATCAGGAAATAGAAGCACTTAAAGAATTTTTATTGCAAGTGCCAGAAATATTAAATAAAGATGGAAGATTGAGTGTTATTTCTTATCACTCTTTAGAAGATAGGTTGGTAAAACGATTTATTATCAATGGTTTATTTGAAGGTGAACCTGAGAAAGATTTCTATGGAAATATAGATGTTCCATTGAAAAAAGTAGGAAAAATGATTGTTCCATCATTTCAAGAAATTAAGATAAATAATAGAGCTAGAAGCGCAAAACTCAGAATTGGAACCCTAAAGTAATGGCTAATATTAAAGAAAAAATTTACCACGTATTAAAAGGTAATTTTCTAGTAAGTAATGATTCCTTTAAAAACTGGCGCTTTATATTGTTTTTAGTGATGCTAATGATGTTAATGATTGCAAGTTCACACAGCTCTGATAAAAAAGTGATGGAAATTGCAAAACTTAGTAAGAAAATTAAAGAATTAAGATCTGAATTTGTTGATACTCGATCAATTTCTATGAAATTAAAATTAGAATCAACAATTAGAAATAAGGTTTTTGATTTGGAATTAAAGCCAAGTGAAGAACCGCCGCAAGTAATAAGAGTAACTGTAAAAAAATAAAAACAATTGGCTGCTACAAAAAAAAACATATTGAACAAGTTGTATGTTGTGCTTGTGTTTATTACACTGTTTTTGTTGGCAATAATCTTAAGACTATCTAATATTCAAATTGCAGATGGAGAAAAATACAGAATCTTATCCGAGCAACATACATTAAGAAACGATACAATTTTTGCAAATAGAGGTAATGTGTTTTCAGCTGACGGTAGTTTGTTAGCAACTTCAATGTCGCAATACGAAATTAGAATGGATGCTTTTACAGTTGATTCTAAAGTATTTGAAAAAGAGATTAGAAATTTAGCTACAGAATTATCGAAAATGCTTGGAAATTCTGCTTCTCATTGGGAGCAAAAAATTAGAAAAGCTCGAACTAATAAAAATAGATACTTATATATTACTAAGAAATTAGGTCACAATGATTATATAAAAATTAAGAGTTTCCCAATTTTTAATTTAGGAATGTATAAAGGAGGTTTTATAGCTGAACAATCAACAGTTAGAGCTCATCCTTTAGGGAAAGTTGCTGAGAGAACTATAGGTTATGATGATTATAGAGGTGCTCCAGGTATAGAAGGCGCTTATAGAAATTATTTAAAAGGAAAACACGGTTGGCGATTGAAGCAAAAAATTGCACAAGGACAATGGAAACCAATTAATGACAATAACGAAAGGGAGCCTGTTGATGGAAAAGACATTGTAACAACAATTGATATAAATATTCAAGATATAGCGCATCATTCTTTATTAAAACAATTAGAATATTACAATGCAGAACATGGTTGTGTAGTTGTAATGGAAACTAAAACCGGAGAAATTAAGGCTATTTCAAATTTAGGTAGGAGTTCTGTAGGTAAATATTACGAAAAAAGAAATTATGCAGTTTATGAATCTCACGAACCAGGGTCGGCATTTAAAGTAATGTCTTTGGTAGCAGGATTAGAATCAGGTGTAATAGATACAAACACAGTTGTTGATACTGGAGAAGGTAAGTATAGAATGTACGGTAGATATATAAATGATTCTCATAGAGGTGGTTACGGAGAGATTTCAGCAGCAAGAGCGTTGGAAGTTTCATCAAATATTGGTTTTGCAAGGTTAATTGAAGAAGGTTTTGGAAAGGAACCTGAAAAATTTATCAATATTTTAAAAGGAATGCACTTAAACGATATGTTAAATTTAGCAATAAAAGGAGAGGGAAAACCAGTAATACCTTCGCCAGGAGATGAAATATGGAGTAAAAATGCATTACCATCTATTGCTTATGGTTATAATTTAAAATTAACACCTTTACAAACACTTACGTTTTACAATGCAATAGCAAATAATGGTGAAATGTTAAAACCCAGATTTGTAAAAGAAATTCGCACTTGGGATAAACATGTAGAACATTTCGAAAAAGAAGTAATAGACTCTGAAATTTGTTCAATAGAAACAATTAAGAAGGTTCAAGAAATTCTAAAAAATGTTGTTGTTCGAGGAACTGGACAAAAATTGTACGATGAAAATTTTTCAATGGCCGGTAAAACTGGTACTGCAAGAACTGAATATGGTAATTATGAAGAATGGATTAAAGATAAAAGATATATATCATCATTTACTGGTTATTTTCCTGCAGAAGACCCTATGTATTCATGTATTGTAGTTGTTCACAAACCTGATACTAAAACTGGTTTTTACGGTGCAGATGTTTCTGGTCCGGTTTTTAAAGATATTGCTCAAAAAATATATACTTCAAATCACATAATTAATACGATAGATAATAGCGCACCAAATTTTGCAAGTATTAAAAATAACTTTGATTCTTACTATACTGAATCTAATAAGGAATTTATTTCAATCCCGAATGTTAAAGGAATGGCGGCAATGGACGCCATTTCTTTACTTGAAAACATAGGGTTGAAAGTAAATTTGAATGGAGAAGGAAAAGTACAAGATCAGTCTATAAATGCAGGAGAAAAACTAATAAAAGGAACCACCATAGTTTTAAATTTAATTTAATTGAAGGTATTAAAAAACATATTGTATAAAGTTAGCATTGATTCAATTCAGGGTAGTACCGAGAAATTGGTAAATGCTATTGTGTTTGATTCTAGAGAAGTAAAACAAAACAGTTTGTTTGTTGCTCAAAAAGGACTGTTGTTTGATGGACATGAATTTATTGAAAAAGCTATTGAGTTAGGCGCAAAGGTTATTGTTTGTGAAGAATTGCCTAAAAATTTAATTCAAAATATAACTTATGTTCAAGTTGAAGATTCTAATAGTGCATTGGCTATTATTGCTTCAAACTTTTACGATAATCCTTCTTCAAAATTAAAATTAGTAGGGATTACTGGTACAAACGGAAAAACTACTATAGCAACATTATTATATAATTTATTTCAAAAAGCAGGTTATAAATCAGGTTTATTATCAACGGTAAAAATTTTGGTTGATACCATCCAATATGAAACTAGCCACACTACACCAAATTCTGTTTTAATAAATAAGTATTTGAATGAAATGGTTGAATTGGGAGTTGATTATTGCTTTATGGAAGTTAGTTCTCATGGAATTCAACAAAAAAGAACAGAAGGGTTACAATTTGCAGGTGGAGTTTTTACCAATTTAACACACGATCATTTAGATTATCATAAAACTTTTGCAGCATACAGAGATGTAAAAAAATCGTTTTTTGATTCGTTACCTAAATCTGCCTTTGCTTTGGTAAATATAGATGATAAAAACGGAGCAGTAATGCTTCAAAATACACTAGCAAATAAACAGTCTTATGCTTTAAAAACAATGGCTGATTTTAAAGTCAGGATTTTAGAAAATCAATTTTCAGGCTTGTTGTTAACCATGAATAATAAAGAAGTTTGGACAAAATTAATAGGAAGTTTTAACGCATATAATTTAGCGGCAGTTTATGGAACTGCAAATTTATTAGGTTTAGATTCAACAGAAACCTTAACACATATTAGTGAATTAGAAAGTGTAAGTGGAAGGTTTCAACATTTTATTTCAAAAGGCGGTGTAACTGCAATAATTGATTATGCCCATACACCAGATGCATTAAAAAATGTATTAGAAACTATTAATGATATAAGGACAGGAAACGAACAAGTAATTACCGTTGTGGGATGCGGTGGCAATAGAGATAAAGCTAAACGGCCTGTTATGGGACGTTTAGCATCTCAATTAAGTACTCAAGTAATTTTTACTTCTGACAATCCAAGAAGTGAAAATCCGCAAACAATTATTGAAGAAATGGAAGTAGGTGTAGAACCTCAAAATTTCAAGAAAACAATTTCAATTTTAGATAGAGAACAAGCAATTAAAGCAGCGACAAAATTCGCGAAAAAAGGAGATATTATTTTAATTGCTGGAAAAGGACATGAAACGTATCAGGAGGTGAAAGGAATACGATCACATTTTGATGATTACGAGAAAATAACAGAATTACTAATTGCCATAGAAAGTTAAACAATGTTATATTATTTATTTCAATATTTAGAGAATCATTACAATTTAATTGGAGCGGGGTTATTTCAATATATCTCGTTTAGATCTGCATTGGCTTTTATTATTTCATTACTTTTTTCAACAATTTATGGTAAGCGAATTATTAATTTTTTACAACGTAAACAAGTAGGAGAGTCCGTTAGAGATCTAGGTTTAGAAGGGCAAGCTGAAAAAGCAGGAACGCCAACTATGGGTGGAGTTATTATTATTATGGCGACTCTTATTCCGGTTTTTTTATTAGCGAAAATGGATAACATTTATATTGTGATACTTATTGTTACAACTTTATGGATGGGAGCAATTGGTTTTATAGATGATTATATTAAAATATTTAAAAAAAATAAAGCAGGTTTAAAAGGGCGATTCAAAATTTTAGGTCAAGTTACTTTAGGAATTTTTGTTGGGACTATGTTCTATTTTCATCCAAGTATTACTATGAAAGAAAAATTACCTGTAAAGTATCAATATGTTACAGAAACAGGTACGCCAGTATTGTTCGCTGATGCCAAAAAATCTACTAAAACTACCATACCATTTTTAAAAAATAACGAACTGGATTATGCAGATGCTCTTGGCTTTCTAGGAAATGGATTTAAAGATTACGCTTGGTTAATTTTTATACCAATTGTAATTTTTATTATAACGGCAGTATCAAATGGTGCAAATTTAACAGATGGTATTGATGGTTTAGCCGCTGGATCTTCGGCAATAATAGTTTTAACCCTAGGAATTTTTGCATGGGTATCAGGAAATATAATTTTCGCTAATTATTTGGATGTGATGTACATTCCAAATTCAGGTGAAATGACCATTTTTATTGCAGCTTTTGTAGGTGCTTTAATAGGTTTTTTATGGTACAATACCTATCCGGCTCAAGTTTTTATGGGAGATACAGGAAGTTTAACTATAGGTGGTATTATTGCTGTTTTAGCTATTGCAGTTCGTAAAGAATTGTTAATTCCAATTTTGGCCGGTGTCTTTTTTATTGAAACATTATCAGTGATACTTCAGGTGAGTTATTTTAAATATTCAAGAAAGAAATATGGTGAAGGAAGACGAATTTTTAAAATGTCGCCCTTGCATCATCACTATCAAAAATTGGGTTATCACGAAAGTAAGATTGTAACTCGATTTTGGATTATTGGTATTATGATGGCTGTTTTTGCGATAGTAACTCTAAAGTTGCGATAGATGAAATTAGTTATTCTTGGCGCGGGTGAAAGTGGTGTTGGAACTGCTATTTTGGGAAAACAAAAAGGGTACGATGTTTTTGTTTCTGATAAAGGAATAATTACAGAAAAATATAAAAAAGTTCTTTTAAATAATAATATTTCTTTTGAGGAAGGAAAGCATACCGAAGCTGAAATTTTCGATGCTGATGTTGTAATGAAAAGTCCAGGGATTCCTGATACAGTTTCATTAATTATAGCATTAAGAGAAAAAGGTATTTCTGTAATTTCTGAAATTGAGTTTGCTTCAAAATATACAAATGGAGTTATTGTTGGGATTACCGGATCAAATGGGAAAACCACCACAACAATGTTAGTAAATCATATTTTGAAAAAAGCAGGTTTAAATGTTAGTATGGGTGGGAATATTGGCAAAAGTTTTGCACAACAAGTAGCAGAAACAAAAACTGATATTCATGTGTTAGAGTTGAGCAGTTTTCAATTGGATGGTATTCAAAATTTTGTGCCTCATATTGCAATTATTACAAATATTACACCTGATCATTTGGATAGGTATGATTATAAATTTGAGAATTATATCAACTCAAAATTTAGAGTTACAGAGAATCAAACTGAAAGTGATTTTTTGATTTATGATTTTGATGATGAAGTGATATTAAATTGGTTAAAAAATAATAAAGTAAAAGCCACTTTATTGCCTTTTTCAATTGAAAAGGAATTAGAACAAGGTGTGTATTTAAAAGACGAACAAATAATAATGAAATATAAAACAGAACAAAAAATAATGGAGATTTCAACTTTAGCATTAAAAGGAAAGCACAATACAAAAAATGCAATGGCAGCTGCTATGGCGGCTTCATTGTTGAAAGTTAGAAAAGATACTATTAGAGAAAGTTTAGAAGATTTTGAAGGGGCAGAGCACAGACTTGAATCTGTTTTAAAAATTAATGGAGTACAATACATTAACGATTCCAAAGCAACCAATGTAAATGCAACATTTTATGCTTTAGACTGTATGCAATCTCCAACAGTTTGGATAGTTGGTGGAGTTGATAAGGGAAATGATTATTTAGATTTAATGCCTTTGGTACGAGAAAAAGTAAAAGCAATTATTTGCTTAGGGGTTGATAATCATAAAATTGTGAATACTTTTTATAATGTAGTTGATTTAATAGTTGAAACTGCTGGAGCCGAAGAAGCTGTAAAAGTAGCGTACAAAATTGCAGAAAAAGGAGATACAGTATTGTTGTCGCCAGCTTGTGCAAGTTTTGATTTATTTGAAAATTATGAAGATAGAGGTAATAAATTTAAACAAGCAGTTAGAGAATTGTAAATGAAAAATATCCTTAAAAATATTGAAGGTGATCGAACAATTTGGGCAATAGTTTCTGTTTTAGCTATTTTGTCTTTTTTGCCAGTTTATAGTGCAAGTACCAATTTGGTTTATGTAGTCAATAATGGTACTCCAACTTTTCATTTATTTAAGCATGCTTTTTTATTATTATGTGGTTTTTTAATTATTTATGGAGTTCATAAAATTCCCTATAGATATTTTAGTGGAGGTTCCGTTTTAATGATTCCTCTAGTTATATTATTATTAATCTATACACTTACCCAAGGAACTACAATTGGAGGTTCAAATGCAAGTCGTTGGATACAAATTCCGTTTATTGGTGTTGGTTTTCAAACATCAACATTAGCAGGGTTGGTAATTATGATTTATGTTGCTCGTTATTTAGCTCGTAATAAAGATAATGAAGTAACTTTTAAAGAATCCATACTCCACTTGTGGATGCCTATAGCCTTTATTTTGGTGTTAATTTTACCTGCAAATTTTTCAACAACAGCCATTATTTTTGTAATGGTATTGTTGGTGGTTTTTATAGGCGGTTATCCTATAAAATATATTTCATACGTTTTGGGAATAGGTGTTGTGTTTTTAACGCTTTTTGTTCTCACCGCAAAAGCATTTCCTGATGCAATGCCAAATAGAGTTGATACTTGGATTAGTAGAATTGAGAATTTTTCAGATAAAAATGCAGAAGAAGGATATCAAGTTGAAAAAGCCAAAATAGCTATAGCTAGTGGTGGTTTACAAGGAAGAGGCCCTGGAAAAAGTATTCAAAAGAATTTTTTACCCCAATCTTCATCCGATTTTATTTTTGCCATTATTGTTGAAGAATATGGGTTAGTTGGAGCCTCAGTTGTAATACTTTTGTATTTTATGTTGTTGTTTAGAATAGTAATGGCTGCCAAAAAAGCAACCAGCGTATTTGCAACATTACTTATTATTGGAGTTGGTTTACCTATTATTTTTCAGGCATTAATAAATATGGCTGTAGCAGTTAATTTATTTCCTGTAACAGGACAAACTTTGCCATTAATTAGTAGTGGAGGTACATCAATTTGGATGACTTGCTTTGCAATTGGTATTATTTTAAGTGTAACTGCTAATAAAGAAAAAGCAGACAGTTCAGAAAATGAAGATAACCCTTTAGATATTTTACATGAAGCAATCGGTTAATATCATATTAAGTGGTGGTGGAACTGGCGGGCATATTTACCCAGCTGTTTCAATAGCAAATGAGCTAAAGGATAAATTTCCTGAAGCTAAATTTTTATTTGTTGGAGCCAAAGATAGAATGGAAATGGAAAAAGTTCCTCAAGCTGGATATGATATTAAAGGTTTGTGGATTTCAGGAATTCAAAGAAAATTGACTTTAAAAAATTTAGTATTTCCTTTTAAATTAATAAGTAGTTTATGGAATGCACATAAAATTATCAAAAAATTTAAACCAAGTATTGTAATTGGTACTGGAGGATTTGCAAGCGGGCCAACATTATACATGGCAAATAGAAAAGGTGTAAAAACTTTGATACAGGAACAAAATTCATATCCAGGAATTACCAATAAACTATTATCAAAAAAAGCAAATAAAATTTGTGTTGCATATGATGGTTTAGAACGTTTTTTTCCTGCTGATAAAATTATAAAAACAGGAAATCCGGTTCGTCAAGATTTGTTAACCATTGAAGGGAAAAGAGAGGAAGCGCAAGCTCATTTTAATTTAGACTTAGATAAAAAAACATTAGTAATTATCGGAGGAAGTTTAGGAGCGAGAGCGGTTAATAATTTAATTGAGAAGCATATCAACTGGTTGGTTTCTAATAAAGTACAAGTGATTTGGCAAACAGGGAAGTTATATTATGATGAATTTAAAAAGTATGATGAATTAGAAGGGGTGAAAACATTTGCTTTTTTAAATAGAATGGATTTAACCTATGCTGCAGCTGACATTTTAATTAGCAGGGCTGGCGCAAGTTCAATTTCTGAATTATGTATTGTAGGAAAGCCTGTGATATTTATTCCTTCGCCAAATGTTGCTGAAGATCATCAAACAAAAAACGCATTAGCGGTTGTGAATAATAATGCGGCTTTATTATTAAAAGAATCTGAATTAGAAATGTTTCAAACAATGTTTAAAGAATTGTTGAATGATGAAAAGTTACAAGAAACATTAAGTGGAAATATTAAAAAATTAGCATTACCAAATGCTACAAAAGATATAGTGAAGGAAATAGAAAAATTAATGATTAGCTAATTTGAATCTAGAAAATATACATAACGTCTATTTTATTGGTATCGGAGGAATCGGTATGAGTGCTATTGCAAACTATTTTAAAAGCAATGGTAAACATGTAGCTGGATATGATAAAGTTTCTACTGAAATCACTAAATCACTTCAAAATATAGGTGTAGATACTCACTTTGAAGATTCAGTAAATTTAATACCTTCAGCGTTTAAAAATAATCAAAACACGTTGGTGGTTTACACACCAGCAGTGCCTAAAAATCATGCAGAATTAAATTATTTTTTAGAAAACAACTTTAAAGTTTTAAAACGTTCTGAAATTCTAGGAGAAATTACCAAAGATTCATTTTGTTTAGCTGTTGCGGGAACTCATGGAAAAACTACAACTTCAACAATTTTAGGACATATTTTAAAAGAAACCAATGTAAACGCAACATCATTTTTAGGTGGAATTTCAGAAAATTATAATTCTAATTTAATTTTAGGTGGAAGCGAAATTTCAGTAGTGGAAGCTGACGAGTTTGATAGATCATTTTTAAAACTCTCTCCTAATATTGCGTGTATTACATCTATGGATGCAGATCATTTAGATATTTACGGGAGCCATTCAGAATTAGAAAAATCATTTAAAGATTTTGCAGCCAAAGTTTCTGATATTTTGATAGTTAGAAAAGGATTGCCTCTAAATGGGTTAACGTATGGAATTAATGAAGATGCGGATTATGAAGCTAAAAATTTAAGAATAGAAGAAGGAACTTATATTTTTGATGTACAAACTCCTTCGGGATTTATTGAAAATATAAAAATAAACTTACCAGGAAAACATAATGTGCTAAATGCAATGGCGGCTTTGGCAATGGCAAATAATGTTGGAATTTCATTACAAGTCATTGCTAAAGCTTTACTAACATTTAAAGGAATTAGAAGGCGTTTTTCTTATAAAATTAAAACTGAAAATTTAGTATTAATTGATGATTATGCACATCATCCAACTGAAATAAATGCCGTTGTAGATTCAGTTCGTGAAATGTATCCTTCAAAAAAAGTATTAGGAATTTTTCAACCTCATTTGTACAGTAGAACAAGAGATTTTATTGATGATTTTGCTTCAAGTTTGTCTCGTTTTGACGAACTAATTTTGTTGGATATTTATCCTGCAAGAGAATTACCAATTGAGGGCGTAACATCGAATTGGTTATTAGGTAAAATTTCCATTGAAAATAAGTGTATTTCTACGAAAGAAAAATTAGTTGAGAACGTTTTAAATTCAAAAGCCCAAATAATAGTGATGATTGGAGCTGGAGATATAGGTGAATTAGTTGATATAATTAAAAACAATTTGAAAGTTGAAAATTAATTGGAATTACATAAAAGGCTTACTGCTACTTGCATTAGTAGTGTTTTTGTATGGTTTTTCAATCAACAAAAATAGTAGAAAAGAAGTACATGAAATAGTGATTGAATTTGAAGAGGGAAACAACCTTTTCATGAATGATCAAATAGTTAATAAATTGTTAATACAAAATGGCAAAACGGTTAAAAACCAAGCGAAATCTGTCATAGATTTACATTTATTAGAGGCGAATGTACTATCACACCCCATGGTAGAAGATGTAGCTGTTTTTTTAACGGTTGATGGTTTGTTGAAAGCTAAAATAAAGCAGCGAACACCTATTGCCAGAGTGCTATCAAATACAAAGAGTTATTATATTGATAAACAGGCAAAAGTAATGCCTTTATCAGGAAATCATTCAGCTAGAGTGTTGTTGGTTTTTGGGGATATTAAGGAAGTAGACATTTCTAAAATTCATATTTTGGCAACAGCAATTTTGGAAGATGAATTTTTAAAAAAGCAAATAATTAGTATTCAAAAAGTGCCGAATAATGAGTTTGTTTTGAATACACGAGTGGGTGATCAGGAAATATTTTTAGGAAAAATTGAAGATTTGAATCATAAATTCAAGAATTTACAATCATTTTTTAAAAAAACAATGACTGATAAAACGATAGAAAATTACACATCAATAAATTTAAAATACAGCAATCAAGTTGTGTGTACAAAAAAGTAAATTATGGAACACGATGATATTTCAGTAGGACTAGACATAGGAACAACAAAAATTGTTGCTATGATTGGGCGTAGAAATGAATATGGGAAAATTGAGTTGCTTGGAATTGGGAAAGCCAAAAGCTTAGGTGTACATAGAGGTGTTGTAAATAATATTACACAAACTATACAATCAATTCAAATGGCGGTTGATGAAGCTATTGCTGTTTCTGGAATTAAAATCACAGAAGCGGTTGTTGGAATTGCTGGTCAGCATATTAGAAGTTTGCAGCATAGTGATTATATAACGCGTCCAAATTCTGAAGATGTAATTTGTGATGAAGATTTAGAAAAATTAGAAAAGCAAGTTTATAAATTAGTAATGCTTCCTGGCGAAGAAATTATTCATGTGCTTCCTCAAGAATTTAAAGTAGATGGACAAGCGGAAATTACAGAACCTGTAGGGATGTATGGTGGTAGGCTAGAGGCTAATTTTCACGTAGTTGTTGGTCAGGTTTCTTCTATAAGAAATGTTGGACGTTGCATAAAAAGCGCGGGGTTAAATTTGGCAGGTATTACTTTAGAGCCTTTAGCATCAGCCGAAGCCGTTTTAAGTAATGAAGAAAAAGAAGCTGGTGTTGCTTTAATTGATATTGGTGGTGGTACCACAGATTTAGCCATTTTTAAAAATGGTATTATTCGTCATACAGCAGTAATTCCGTTTGGTGGAAATGTAATAACTGAAGATATTAAAGAGGGCTGTTCAATTATTGAAAAACAAGCTGAGTTATTAAAAACAAAATTTGGATCTGCATGGCCAGGGGAAAACAAAGAAAACGAAATTGTTTCAATTCCGGGATTAAGAGGTAGAGATCCAAAAGAAATTACACTAAAAAACTTATCAAAAATAATTCATGCACGTGTATTAGAAATTATAGAACAAGTGTTTTTAGAAATTAAAAATTATGGCCATGAAGAGCCAAAGAAAAAACTAATTGCAGGTATTGTTTTAACAGGTGGTGGAGCTGAATTAAAACATATTAAGCAATTGGTTGAATACATTACAGGAATGGATACCAGAATTGGATATCCAAATGAAAATTTAGCTGGTGATTCTGATGAAAGTTTATCAAGTCCTCAATATGCTACAGCAGTTGGACTTTTAATGAATGGATTAAACAAAATTCATAAAAATAGAATAAAAATTTCTCAACAAGTTAAAGTTGAATCTTCAAAAAATGAAAAAGAAGACCAGGAGGAAGTTGAAAAAGTTGAAGAACCTAAAAAGTCAATTTTTGAAAAATGGGGAGATAAGTTTAGAGATTTTTTAGACAACGCAGAGTAAGTAAAAAAATTAAAGAAAAGACCAAATAAACAGATTATGAGCAGTTCAGATTTTAACAACATTTCATTCGATTTACCAAAAAATCAATCCAACGTTATTAAAGTGATAGGAGTAGGTGGTGGCGGTAGCAATGCCGTAAATCATATGTACTCACAAGGGATAGATGGAGTTGATTTTGTAATTTGTAATACGGATGCTCAAGCATTACAGAACAGTCCAATTCCAACAAAAATTCAATTAGGAATTACATTAACTGAAGGGCTTGGAGCTGGAGCAAATCCAGAGGTTGGTGAACAAGCTGCAATAGAAAGCATAGAAGAAATAAGAGAAATGCTTTCTTCTAATGCTAAAATGGTATTTATAAATGTTGGTATGGGTGGTGGAACCGGTACAGGTGCTGCTCCTGTTATTGCTAAAGTTGCACGTGAACTGGATTTATTAACTATTGGGATAGTAACAATACCTTTTACTTTTGAAGGTAAAATGCGTAATGAACAAGCTCAAAAAGGGATTGAAAAATTACGCGAATATGTAGATTCTCTAGTTGTAATTAATAATAATAAATTGAGAGAAGTTTATGGAAATCTTGGTTTTAAAGCTGGATTTTCAAAAGCTGATGAAGTATTATCTACAGCTTCTCGTGGAATAGCTGAAGTAATTACACATCATTACACTCAAAATATTGACTTAAAAGATGCTAAAACGGTTCTTTCTAATAGTGGAACTGCAATAATGGGATCTGCGATAGCATCAGGTACAAATAGATCTCAAGAAGCAATTTCTAAAGCTTTAGATTCTCCATTATTAAATGATAATAAAATTACAGGAGCTAAAAATGTATTATTATTAATTGTTTCAGGTTCTGATGAAATTACAATTGATGAAATAGGTGAGATAAACGAATATATTCAATCTGAAGCAAAAACAGATGTAAACACTACCGATGTTAATATTATCATGGGAGTTGGTGAAGATGAATCTTTAGGAAATGCTATTTCAGTTACTATAGTAGCTACAGGATTTAATAAAGACCAACAACATGAAATTTCAAATACAGAGGCTAAAAAAATAATTCATACACTTGGTGATGATCAAGAAGCAACCTTCGATTTTTTAGAAAAAAGAATTGAAAGCCCATTAAAAAAACAAACGTTTAATCCAATTGATAAAACCCCAGTTGTTGAAGATAAAATTGTGTTTGATTTAGGTGAAGAAATAGAAACAGCATTTGAAATTATTCCAACTACTGAATTTATTAAAAATATTGATGTTGTTTATGAGGAGATTTCTTTAGAATCTACTGAAGATTTTGTTATTACCTCAATATCTTCAGAAAAAGTTGAAGAACCAACTCAAGTTTATGAAGAAGAAGAAAATCAAATCTCTTTAACGTTCGATTTACCAATTTCTGAGATTAATAAGAAACCTAAATTTGAAGAGTCTAAAATTAATATTAACACTATTGATGTTTTTGATCATCAAGTTTTAAAACCAAAAAAGGAAGTTACAGAAGACGTATATTTTTCGTTGGAAGATTATACAGAATTAGAAGAGAATTTAACGAAAGCTTCCAAACCAAGTTCTGTTAAAACAGAAGTTAAAACAGAAGTTAATGAAGATTTAAATTTTACACTTAGATCTGATTCTAAAATTGAAATGGACATTAAAAATCATGAAGTTGTAGATCATAAAGAAATTAATCCATTGGAATTAACTATTGATGAATTACAAAAAAGAGCAGCTCACAGAAGGCAAGAAATGAGAAATTTCAATTATAAATTTGTGAATAGAGTTAATAAAAATATTGATGAAATAGAAAAAGAGCCAGCATATAAAAGAATGGGAATTCAATTAAATGAAAATTCACACTCTTCTGAAATTAGTCAATCTAGAACTACATTACAGATTGATGATAATGATGAAATACAATTCCGTTCAAATAATTCATTTCTACATGATAATGTAGATTAAAACTTAGCCCAAAGATGAGTACCCTTAGATAAATTTTCTAAGTTTTGGACTCGAAAATCTTTAAGAATATTAAAGGTTTTCGGGTTCTTTTTTTTTATCTTCGCACTACTATAAAATACTAAAGTATGAGTTTGCAACAAGAATTAATGATGAAATTGAAAGAAGCTATGAAAGCAAAAGATGCAGTAGCTTTAGAATCTTTAAGAGCTATTAAATCTGAAATATTATTAGTTCAAACAAAAGGAGGTGCTTCAAGTGAATTAACTAAAGAGGAAGAAATTAAATTACTTCAAAAATTAGTAAAACAAAGAAAAGATAGTGCAGCAATTTATAAAGAGCAAGGTAGAGCTGATTTAGCTGAACCAGAATTAGCTCAAATAGCAGTAATTTCTCAATTTTTACCAGAACAAATGGGTGAAGATGAATTAAAAAAAGTGATTGCTGATATTATGAAAGCAGTAGGAGCAACTTCAATTAAAGATATGGGAAAAGTTATGGGGTTGGCTTCAAAACAATTAGAAGGGAAAGCTGATGGTAAAGCTATTTCAACAGCAGTAAAACAACTTTTAGCATAATATTAAATTAGGCCTCGTGGCGCAACTGAATAGCGCACTGGATTTCGGCTCCAGCGGTTACAGGTTTGAATCCTGTCGGGGTCACAAAATATAAAAAAAGCAAGTTAAAATAATTTTAACTTGCTTTTTTTATATGCAGAATTGATCCAGGAAGACTTTAATATATGATAAAACTGATTTTAATCATAAAATCGTTGGTAATATTTTAAGAACTTTATAAGAATATTAAATGATTTATTATGAAACGTTTGGAGCCTGTATCAAAAATTATGACTAGAAAGCTAATTACGTTAACGCTGTTTGACGATTTATATAAAGCTGAAAAATTGTTTAAAGAAAACCATATTCGTCATATTCCAATTGTAAAGGGAGATCATATTATTGGAATGCTAAGTTGTTCGGGTATAGAACGAATAGGGTTTTTAGACTCTTTTGATTCTGATGAAACTAAAGTTGATAATGCAATTTATAGTATGTTGAATATTAGTCAGTTAATGGTTAGAAACCCAATAGTAATAAATTCTAGTGCTACCATAAAATCAGTTGTTGAAATATTGGCTAAAAACGAAATTCATGCATTGCCCGTTGTTGAGAATAAAATACTTGTTGGTATTGTTACAACTACAGATGTTTTAAATTATTTATTGGAACAATATGAATTAGAAATGAGCTAACTACTTAGGTGAAACTAAATTTTTTAAATTCAGAATAGTTTCAGCAGGGTTTTCACTTTTAAAAACAAAACTACCTGCTACAAAGGCATCAACCCCAGCTTCAGAAAGTTGTTCTATATTTTGATCTGTTACTCCACCATCAACTTCAATTAGTGCATTTGAACCAGAATATTCTATAAGGTTTTTAAGTTGTTCAACTTTTTTATAAGTATTTTCAATAAAACTTTGTCCTCCAAAACCTGGGTTTACACTCATAATTAATACCAAATCTAAATCGGTAATAATATCTTCTAAAACAGCAATTGGTGTATGTGGGTTTAAAGAAACACCGGCTTTCATACCTTCTGCTTTTATAGCTTGAACTGTTCTGTGTAAATGTGTGCAAGCTTCATAATGAACTGTTAAAATATCAGCACCCACTTTTTTAAAATCAGCAATAAATCTATCAGGATCAACAATCATTAAATGAACATCCATTGTTTTAGTAGCGAGCTTTTTTATAGCACTAATTACTGGCATTCCAAATGAAATATTAGGAACAAAAACACCATCCATAACATCAATATGAAACCAATCAGCTTTACTATTGTTAATCATTTCAATATCACGTTGTAAGTTGCCAAAATCTGCAGCTAAAATTGAAGGAGCAATTAATTTATTCATTTTATAAGTTATTGTTTTTACAAAAGTATTATTTAAAAAAGAAAAACGCTCGATATTTCGAACGTTTTTCAAAGGATAGTTATCCTAAATATGTTTTCAAGATTTTACTTCTTGAAGTATGTTTTAATCGTCTAATTGCTTTTTCTTTAATTTGACGAACACGTTCACGAGTTAAATCAAATGTTTCTCCAATTTCTTCTAAAGTCATTGGGTGCGCATCACCTAAACCAAAGTATAACTGAACAACGTCAGCTTCTCTAGGTGTTAAAGTTTCCAAAGCACGTTCAATTTCAACTTTTAATGATTCGTGTAATAAAGCTCTATCTGGGTTTGGAGAATCTCCAGTATTTAATACATCGTATAAATTTGAATCTTCACCTTCTATTAATGGAGCATCCATAGATACGTGACGTCCAGAATTTTTCATAGATTCTTTAACGTCATTAATAGTCATATCCAATTTTTTTGCAATTTCTTCAGCAGAAGGAGGTCTTTCATTTTCTTGCTCTAAAAACGCATACATTTTATTGATTTTGTTGATAGAACCAATTTTATTTAAAGGTAAACGTACAATACGAGATTGTTCAGCTAATGCTTGTAAAATTGATTGACGAATCCACCAAACAGCATAGGATATAAATTTAAAACCACGAGTTTCATCAAAACGTTTAGCAGCTTTAATTAATCCTAAGTTTCCTTCATTAATTAAATCAGGTAATGTTAATCCTTGATTTTGGTATTGTTTAGCTACAGATACAACAAAACGTAAGTTCGCTTTTGTTAATTTTTCTAATGCAGCTTGATCTCCTGTTCTAATACGTTGAGCTAATTCTACTTCCATTTCAGCAGTAATTAAATCAACTTTTCCTATTTCTTGTAAATATTTATCTAATGATGCGGTTTCTCTATTAGTAACCTGTTTTGTAATTTTAAGTTGTCTCATTTAAGTCGCTAAAATATTTTTATTAATATATGGTGTACATTATATTATACGTAGTTATTTAATAAATGTTACAAAAAGAATGATAAAATATTAATTTATTAACAAATTTTAATCTTTTGGCATAAAAAAAGCTTCTCAATT
Source organism: uncultured Lutibacter sp. (assembly GCF_937891065.1). GTDB lineage: Bacteria > Bacteroidota > Bacteroidia > Flavobacteriales > Flavobacteriaceae > Lutibacter. The sequence continues at coordinate 80,916 of NZ_CALAEQ010000268.1, forward strand.
AAGAGAAGCTTTAAATTATTTAAATAGAAACTTAGTTTCTGTCTTGTCTTGGTTTTCTATCTCTATCACCACCACGATTGTCTCTATTATCTCTTGGAGGTCTTGCAACAAATCCTTCAGGTTTTGGTAAAAGAGCCTTTCTAGATACTTTTTCTTTACGAGTTTTTGGGTCTCTACCAAAGTATTTTACATCAAAAACATCACCCATATTAACAACATCTGTAACATTATCAGTACGTTCCCAAGCTAATTCAGAAATATGTAATAACACTTCGTTTCCTGGTGCATCTACATATTCTACAACAGCTCCAAAGTCAAGCATTTTAATTACTTTTACTTCATAAGCACTTCCAACTTGTGGTTTGAATAATAAAGAGTCGATTTTCGCTAATACAGCATCAATACCATCTTGGTTTGTTCCTAAAATTTCAACAATACCTTCTTCAGTAACAGGATCTTCATTTATAACAATTGTACATCCAGTTGCCTTTTGCATTTCCTGAATTACTTTTCCTCCAGGTCCAATTAATGCACCAATAAATTCATTAGGAATTCTTCTTGAAATCATTTTAGGAGCATGTGGTTTAACATCAACATTTGGTTGAGCAATTGTATCAGTTATTTTCCCTAAAATATGTAATCTTCCTTCACGAGCTTGTTTTAATGCGTCCACTAAAATTTCGTATGATAAACCTTTAATTTTAATGTCCATTTGACAAGCTGTAATTCCTTCAGTTGTTCCGGTAACTTTAAAATCCATATCACCTAAATGATCTTCATCACCTAAAATATCAGATAATACAGCATAACGATCACCGTCAGAAATTAATCCCATTGCAATTCCAGATACAGGTCTTTTCATTTCTACACCAGCATCCATAAGCGCCATTGTACCAGCACAAACAGTTGCCATTGAAGATGAACCATTAGACTCTAATACTTCAGAAACAATTCTTACTGTGTAAGGGCAATTATCAGGAATCATTCCTTTTAATGCGCGTTGAGCTAAGTTTCCGTGTCCTACTTCTCTACGTGAAGTACCTCTTAATGGGCGTGCTTCTCCAGTACAAAAAGGAGGGAAGTTATAATGTAAATAAAATGTTTCTTCTCCTTCGTAAGATGGCATATCAATTTTGTTAGCTTCTCTAGATGTTCCTAAAGTAACTGTTGCTAACGCTTGAGTTTCACCTCTAGTAAAAATTGCAGAACCGTGTGTTGATGGTAAGTAATCTGTTTCACACCAAATTGGTCTAATTTCATCAGTTTTTCTACCATCTAATCTTAAGCCTTCACTTAATGTTAATTCACGAACCGCTTCTTTTTCTGCTTTGCTGTAATATCCTCCAACAAGATGACCAAATTCTGCCATCTCTTCTTCAGTAAATGAAGCTTTAACTTCTTCTTTAATTTCAGTAAAAGCAGCAGTACGTTCTACTTTAGACGTTCCTTTTTTTGCTACTGCATAACATTTATCATAAGCTAAATCGTGTATTCTTTTTGCTAAGTCTTCATTTCCTTCAGCAGTTTGATATTCACGAACTTCTTTTTTACCAAAGGCTTCAGCTAAACGAATTTGAGCAGCAATTTGAACTTTAATAGCTTCATGGGCAAATTTAATTGCGTCAGCCATTTCTTCTTCAGAAATTTCATCCATTTCACCTTCAACCATCATTACTGAATCTGCTGAAGCTCCAATCATCATTTCAAGGTCAGATTCTGCTAATTGAGCACGTGTTGGATTAATAACAAATTCTCCATTAACACGAGCAACTCTAGCTTCAGATATAGCGCATTCGAATGGAAAGTCACTTAATTGAATTGCTGCAGATGCTGCTAATCCTGCCATTGCTTCCGGCATTACGTCATCATCATGAGACATTAACTGAATCATCACTTGCGTTTCAGCGTGATAATCTTTTGGGAAAAGCGGACGTAATACTCTATCTACTAAACGCATTGTTAATACTTCACCATCACTTGGACGAGCTTCTCTTTTGAAGAAACCACCTGGATAACGACCTGCTGCTGCAAATTTTTCACGATAATCTACCGTTAATGGTAAAAAGTCGACATCACTTTGTTTGTAATTGGAAACAACTGTACATAACAACATACAATTTCCTGATTGAACAACAACAGAACCATGTGCTTGTTTTGCTAATTTTCCTGTTTCTAAAGAGATAGTTCTTCCGTCTCCTAAGTCAATAATTTCTTTAAATACCTTTGGTATCATAAATAATGTTTTAATTTTTAATTAAACAATTGGTTTTAGTTGTTGTGTTGCTTATGAACCAATGAAAAGTTTAATATATGCTTTCTTTAATGTGTAATGAATTTTAAAAAAAAAGAGGCAAAATTTGCCTCTTAATTTATAAATTATTTTCTGATGCCTAATTCTTTAATTATTTCACGATATTTTACAATATCGTTTTTAATTAGGTAATCAAGGAAATTTCTTCTTTTACCAACTAATTTCACCAATGAACGCTCAGTATTATAATCTTTACGATTCTTTTTTAAGTGTTCAGTTAAATGGTTAATTCTGAAAGTAAATAAGGCAATTTGACCTTCTGAAGAACCAGTATTTGTTGCTGATTCACCGTGTTTAGCAAAAATTTCTGCTTTTTTTTCTTTTGTTAAGTACATGCTAACATTAATTTTTATTAATAATTTTTATGTATGAATACTACAAATGTAGTAAACAGGCGGCAAAGTTACGATTATTATTTTGATTAACAATTAACTACATAAACAACTTATTTATTTTTAGTTGAAATTAAACTTTTATGATTTCACGAGGTCTAAGATAATATG
>NZ_CALAEQ010000269.1 GCF_937891065.1 uncultured Lutibacter sp.
TTAAAAGTTACCGAAACATTGATGACAGACGGAAAAATAACCTATGGTTTTCTGATCATTTACCAGTTTTGATAAAAATAGAATAGATTTTTCATTCTGAGAAATAAGGTAAATTGATTTGTCCTGAATTAGAGGCTACATAATTTTAAACAGTTAAGATGTATTATTAGCTCTTTATATGCTTTTGTTAGATATGCTTATTTGCCAATACAGAATATAATAACCCTTTGTTTGTAGTGTATTAAAAAAATAAGGTACAAATATGGTGTATATTACGTATCCATTGTTTAGACCTATTTAATTACTTACTTTATCTTCTAATAATACCTCTTTTCTTCCATCAGTATATTCTTTTTCAATTTTTTTGAGTTCAACTCTTTTATTGTATTAGATATTTTTCATATAAGTTTTATGTTTATCTGTAGCGCAAGGCTTAACAAGGTAAAATTGAGCTTTTTGTTGCAAGTATAAAATGTGGAGTTACTACATTTACTCGGACATTCTTTTAAGACTGTTTAAATAAAAACATTTATCTTAGAATTATTTTCTATTACCCTTCAAGATAATCCTTCTAACTATTAAGTTAGAAGTTATTTTATTTTACGGAATTAAACATTTCAAATTTTCTATTAAACTGTTCGAACTATTTTCTGTTAGCTCTACTAGTAAACACTAGGCTTCTGAGAAATCAGAAGCCTTTTTTATTCTACATGTACAATATAGGCGCAACAATTTGACCTTTTCATAATTTTGCATTTTATTTATTTGAATTTGGTTTAGTTTAGTAAAATCATTCCCTAAAATCTTCAGAAATTCGTTTGAAGCCATTCAAATATAACTCCGTTTTTAAATTTATGGATTCAGAGGCTGGGTATTGTGTAGGTTTATATGTTAATTCTTTTATGTGGAGGAAGAGAATCCATAGATTTAAAAATGAACCAAATCCGCCAGAGCGGATGCGGTAGTTTTTAATCACTTTTTATACTAAAATCTAAGTAAACAATTCCCTCTAAATAAAACCAAATTTTAAGATTTCTTTGATTTTTTACTAAAAAAAGTACTGGTTTTACGGGGCTACGGAAGTTTTTTACTAAAAATTACGGAAAAACAAATTTCAAATATTTTGTAAGTAGCTGTAATTCAAATAATAACAAGATTGTAACATCGCGCAGCGTGTTACCCTCTTGCTTTTCCCTCTTACTTTCCCCTCTTAGTTTTGTAAACACACTTTTCATAGAGACTTTTTTATGAGATAAAGTGCTATTAATTGGTAACTTCATATCGGGGGAAAACTCTTATTAATTGTTAGCTAGAGTCAAACAATGTTAACAAGTCTAGAAAATTTATGAAGAATTAGTTTATAGTAAGAAAAAAATGTTAGAGTAAATGTAGTAACTCCAGTTTCTTATTAATCTAATATTTGGGACATTTGATAATTTGAAATTTATCAAATGATGAGAGAGGAAATTTTCTATGAATAGAGGTTGCATAAGATTATATGAAATTTAACCGTAAATTTAGTGATAATTGAGATGTCTAAAATTAGGTAGAGATAATTAGAATAAACATTAGAAATTAAAAGAAAAAAGCTAATTGAAAGTTAACAATTGAAATTGTATTTATAAATAATGATAAAAAGTAAAGTAGAGGAATTTCATATAAGAAGGAACGCATGTGCTATTGCTTTAGCATCAAAACAGATGCTCAACTATGTTAAGGTATATTGGGTATGGTTTTTAAAACTAATAATTCAATTTATTTGTACTACTAAAGAAATATTTGTTTAAAAAAAATGAAATATACAAACTAATAGTTTGTATATTTGAAATAAAATAAACCTAAATTATATTTTTATAGTTTAATAAGAGTTTAAAATAGAAACTATTAGTTTGGAAAAAGAACAAAAAATAAACCGTCTTCTTAATTCTCAACCCTCTGGAGTTGTATATTTAAGCTCGTGGTTAACCGAAAATGGGTTTTCAACACAATTATTAAACCGTTATAAAAAGAGTAATTGGCTCTACTCTATTGGGGTTGGAGCGTGGATGCGTGTGGGAGAAAATCCTACTTATGAAGGTGCTTTATATGCGCTACAGGAACAATCTAAATTGAGTGTTCATATAGGAGGGAAAACAGCATTGTCTTTACAAGGGAAATCCCATTATCTAGAATTATCCACCCAACAAATAATATTGTTTGGTAGTAGTAAAGAAAAATTACCTGCTTGGTTTTCTAAATATGATTGGGGATTAAAAGTGAATTATTTTAGTTCTTCTTTCTTACCTCCAAATGATGGTCTAATGACTTTGGAGAGAAATGCTTTTAGCTTACAAGTATCTAACCCAATAAGAGCATTGTTAGAATGTTTATATCTAATACCTAAAAAACAAGAAATTGTTGAGTGTTATGAAATAATGGAAGGTCTTAATAATTTAAGACCAAAGCAAGTACAGGAACTTTTGGAGCACTGTACCTCTGTAAAAGTAAAACGACTTTTCATATATATGGCAGAAAAAGCGCAACATGATTGGTTTAATTACATAAATTTAGAAAAAATAAATCTTGGAAAAGGTAAGCGTTCTCTTGTAAAAGATGGAGTTTATATATCTAAGTATCGTATCACAATTCCTAAAGCGTTAGCAAATTATGAGTAGTTACAAGCATCAAGTTTCTTTATTATTACAAGTATTGCCAGAAGTAGCAAAAGAATCTTGTTTTGCACTACACGGTGGTACTGCTATTAACTTATTCATTAGGGAGATGCCTAGATTGTCTGTAGATATTGACTTAACCTACATACCTATAGAAGATAGGAGCACATCTTTAAAAAACATTATTGATGCTCTTGGCACCATAAAAACGAATATTGAAAGAGTCGTGCCTAAGGTTAAGATTACTTTAAAACAAGAAATTTTAAAGCTTCAAGTTACTACTGCTAAGGCACAAATAAAAATAGAGGTTAATCAAATAAATAGAGGCATATTTGGTGAAGTTATAAAATTACCACTATGCGAGAAAGCCCAAGAAGAGTTTGATGCTTTTTGTGCTATTTCTTTAGTTTCATTAGGGCAATTGTATGGTGGTAAAATTTGTGCGGCTTTAGACCGACAGCACCCTAGAGACTTTTTTGATGTGAAGTTCTTATTGCAAAATGAAGGATTTACGGACGACATTAAAAAAGGATTTATGCTGTGCCTTTTAAGTAGTAATCGACCATTAAATGAAATGTTACAACCTAATCTCATTGACCAACAGGAAGCTATGGTTAATCAGTTCGAAGGTATGAGTTCAGAAAATTTTACGTATAAGGATTTTGAGAATAGTAGAGTAGAATTGATTGATACGATACATCAAAACTTAACTGTTAAAGATAAAGAGTTTTTATTAAGCTTTAATAACTTGGCACCCGACTGGAGTATTTATGATTTTGAACGATTTCCAGCAGTTCAATGGAAATTACAAAACCTCAAAACGCTTAAAGCTAAAAATCCAGAAAAGTTCAACGAATTCAGTGCATCTCTAGAGGAAATTCTAAAAGGATAATTTGGCTTCTATTAAAAATAAGGGTACTGTCTCAAAAAGTGTGAAAGTTAGAAAAGTTATTCTTAATTGAAATGTAATGAGATTGTCAACAAGGTTTTTAAGTTTTAAGAATATATGATCTTTGAGATGTGTTTAATTTGCATCCTCCAGGATTGACATTATTTAGCACTAAAATGAATCTGAAATGTTAAAAAATGTTAAATTTTTTAGAATCGGGAGGAATTCGGGAGTCATACTTTTTCAACGATTCCTAAGCCCTTTTAAATGCTCAAATTTTAAAATATTGGTTGTTCCCTCATTGCCCACCAAAGTAAATCCTACTAGAAATAGTAGGATTTTTTTATGTCTAAAATTCACTACAAATAGGGTGCTAAATTGGATACCTATAGGTTGTCAATATTACAACTATAGTTGTATATCATCATACTATTTTAGATATAATAGTGTATAATGCGGGGGTATTCATAAATAAATGATGAATTTGATACTTCCCGCTACAAAGAAGCCTTGTGAGAAATCACGAGGCTTTTTTGTTTAAATTTTAATTTCTAGTAGGTTCGTTAATATAGTGCTGGTTACTGTTATTTAGGTATATAAGCTTGACATATTATTAAAATTCTCCTAAAAATAATTGTTGTAAACAAGCATCTTTTATAAAAAGATTGTCTGCTTTTTCTTTTAATAGCTCTGATGTATCACAAATTGACACCCATTTTTCTTGTTCCTTGACCAAAGCACTAAAACCAGAAATGGAAAGTCTTTCATTTTTATCTGAATTATGACATTCAATTTCTATTGTTGAATAAACCAAAGCAGTATTACCGTTTTCTGCTATTTTAATATTTGGGTTAGACAAAATATTGTAACTAATACTATCACAGTTATTAAATTGGCTAGACCAATCTTCAATTAACTCATCATGTGATAATTCTTTTATTTTTATATTGTCCAAAGACGAAAGTACTCCTCTGTTAGGATAAAAATATTTCATATCATTGAGTTTTCCAGTATCAGCTGACTTTTCACTACACAGATAAAGGGTTTCAAGGATTTGTTTTTCATTCACATCTCTAGATTCATTAACTTGAGATGTAATAATATTCGTACATAAGAATAAATAGCTTATGCTAAAAAAAAGTATTTTTTTCATAACTATGTTTTTGTTTTTTAGTTAGTTATCACAAGATATGTAAATAATATGATAAATATCATATATGTAAAGAATATTAATTATTAGAGAAGAGTGCAATGTTGTGTAATTTTTAAACCCCTCATTACCCAACAAAGTAAATCCTACTAGAAATAGTAGGATTTTTTTATGCTTTAAAAAAAAACTAAGTAATTGATTTTTGTCATGTTTTATTAATATAACATATATTAAATTCGCATCGTAATTTTTTTGACTCACTTCAAGTTATAATAGCCCAAAATTTACGGCATTAAATTTGAGAGTTTTTAATGTAATTAGAAACTAACCCTATAAAATATGAGTTTTAATATAGAATGGAAAGGTTCAAATGTAATTGTTTCATTTACTAAGGATTTTACTTATAAAGATTCTTATGAAGTAAATAACCTAATCTATGGAGATTCAAGGTTTGATAGTATGAAATATCAAATTGCTGATTTTAGTAAAATTGAAAAGGTTGAATTTACAGATGAGGAAATTAAAATAATTTCAACTTTAGAGAAATCAAGCGCTATTTGGAATAACAATATGAAATCAGCAATAATTACTTCAGAAAGTGTTTGTCTAAGTTTTATTACAGAACCTTATTTTGAAATGATGAAAAGTACAAATTGGGAATTTAAAATATTTAAAAATCGTATTGAAGCTGAAAAGTGGTGTTCTGAATAAACTTAAAAAATAATTATCACTCACCAAAGTAAATCCTACTAG
>NZ_CALAEQ010000270.1 GCF_937891065.1 uncultured Lutibacter sp.
TACGTTTGTTATATTTTTAATCATTTCAATAAATATTATTGTTTGTTAAATTTTGTATTCAATATTATGGGTTCAATGGTATTAAGTTCAGTCCTTTGGTTTCATCCAGGCCAAACATAATATTCATATTTTGAACCGCTTGTCCTGCTGCTCCTTTAATAAGATTGTCAATAACACTAATAATAATCACCATATTGGTTCGCTGGTCATACGTTACATATAAATCACAATAATTAGTTCCCCTTACATCTTTTATAGCTGGCTCCTGATTTCTTAATCTAACAAAAGGCGCATTTGCATAAAAGTCCTTATAAAGTGCTTTCAGCTTATTTTCATCCATATGTTCTGTAGGTCGCACATAAATGGTGCTTAGAATTCCACGATCTACAGGCAATAAATGCGGTGTAAATTGAATACGTGTTTCTTTTCCTGAAACCTCATCTAATATTCCTTGCATTTCAATAGTATGTCTGTGATTTTTAAGTCCGTATGCCTTAAAATTATCATTTACATTAGAATAAAGGTTTACAGTTTTTGCTTTTATTCCCGCTCCTGTAACACCTGTTTTTGAATCTACAATTATACGATCTTCCTCAATCAGGTTGCCTTTTAATAAAGGAGCAAGTCCTAAAATGGCAGTTGTAGGAAAGCAGCCTGGATTTGCAATTAGATTTGCATCTTTAATTTTATCAAAATACAATTCCGGGCTTCCAAAAACAGCTTTTTCAATTCCTTCGGGAAAAATATGGTTTAGTTTATACCATTCTTCATAAACTTCTTTTGAACTCAAACGAAAATCTCCAGAAAGATCAATAATTTTAAAAGGTTTGTCTTTAAAACGTTTCGCAAAATCCATTGAAATACCATGTGGCAAAGCAAGAAAAACTAAATCAAGCTTATATTCATCTATTTGATTTATTGATACCAATTTTTGATCAGCAATTCCTTGTAAGAAAGGATGAACATCAGAAAACAATTCTCCTGCCCGACTTTCAGAAGTAATCATGGTGATTTCCACATCTGAGTGATTGGTTAAAATACGTACCAATTCTGATCCAGTATAACCCGTTGCTCCTATAATTCCTATTTTCTTTTTATTCATTATTTTTTAGTTCTTTTAATGATTTTTCCAATACTTCCATTACTTTTTCCAAATCATCATAATTGATATTTAAAGGTGGGACCAAACGCAACACATTATCGGCTGTGGCATTTGCCAACACTCCATTTTTAAGCATTTTCAGTACCAAAGGCTTTGTTTCAAAATTAAATACCACACCAATCATCAGTCCTTTTCCTCGAACTTCTTTGATGTCTGGATTATTCATTGCAACAATTTTCGATTTTATCCAACTACCTTTTTCTTCGGCCTGTTGTATCAAATTTTCAGATTCAATAACTTCGATGGTTGCCAATGAAGCAGCACATACCAATGGATTTCCTCCAAAAGTTGTTCCGTGATCACCAAATTCTATCGCCGAACTTACTTTTTCGTTTGAAAGAATGGCACCAATTGGAACACCACTTCCTAAAGCTTTCGCTAACGTCATAATATCCGGTTCTACCCCAAAATGCTCTTTGGCAAACATTTTTCCTGTTCGACCAATACCACACTGTATTTCATCAAAAATCAACACAATACGTTGTTCATCACAAAAATCTCTTAATGATTTTAGGAACGTTTTATCCACGATATTAACACCACCTTCTCCTTGAATAGGCTCTATAATAATTGCTGCTGTATTGTTGTCCACAGCTTTTTTTATGGCTTCTATGTTATTAAAAGGCACTTGAGAAAATCCTTGTGGAATTGGCTCAAATCCTTTTTGATATGCTTTTTTACCTGTAGCAATAGTTGCCATTGTACGTCCGTGAAAGGAGTTTTCAAAAGAAATAATAGTTCCTCCACGTCCAATACTGTGTGCGTATTTACGTGCTATTTTTATAGCACCTTCAACAGATTCCGCACCACTATTGGTAAAAAACACTCGGTCTAAACCTGATAATTCCACTAATTTTTTGGAAAGCATTACCTGTGGTTCGCTCAAATAAAAATTTGAAATATGAATTAATTTAGCTGCCTGATCCTGAATTGTTTTTACAACTTTTGGGTGGCAATGGCCAACGTTATTTACAGCAATACCTCCCAACATATCAATATATTTATTGCCTTCCACATCCCATATATGGGAACCTTTTCCATAGTCAAATGTTAAAGGATAGCGTTTAAAAGTTTGTAAATAATACTTTTTATCAAGGTCATTGTATGTTTTATTCAATTTTTGTGTCATGGTATAAATTCTTTAAATTATGCAGTGATGCTTGTTCCCATTTTTTGATTTTTAAAAAGGGATAAAATCTGTTCAGGGATGGTTCCATTGATGATTCTTGCCTGTTTAGCTCCTTTTTCTATAGCAATTTCACAAGAATCCATTTTTGGAATCATTCCGCCCTGAATACATTTTATTTCTTTTAGGTGATTTATTTCGGCTACTTTAAGTTCATGGATAATGGAAGTAGGATTGTCTTTATCAAGCATTAATCCATTAACATCTGTTAAAATAATATATTGTTCTGCTGAAAGTGCACCAGCTATATGGCCAGCAAATAGATCGCCGTTAATATTATAATCGTTCCCATTTTTATCTGAAGCAATACAAGTGATTACCGGAATAAAATCATTTTCTAACAACAATTTGATTAGGGAAGTATCAACGCTTTCTACATCGCCGACTTGTCCTAAATCTACTAATTCTGTCTTTCCGTTTTTTGTATGCTCATGCAAACGTTTTTTTGCGGTTACTGTTTGTCCGTCTTTACCTGATAATCCAACCGCTTTATGCCCCATTCCATTAATTATGGAAATTAGGCTGCCATTAACTCTTCCTTTAAGCGCCATTTCAACATATTCCATTGCTTCTGGTGTTGTTTTTCGCTGTCCGTCAATAAACTCCGAATCAATATTAACTTCTTCCAAAGTTTGCTTGATAAAAGGACCTCCACCATGTACAATTACAACTTGGTATCCTTTTTCTTTTAAATCACACATGTTTTTTAGCACTTGTTTTTTAAGTGGCTGATTGGTCATTGCATTTCCTCCATATTTAAATAAAAGCAGGTGTTTTTTTGTCATTTTTTTTTCCTTTATAATTAATAAAATATACTCAGAAAACTTTTATTTAGGAGCAGTGATATTTGTTGGATTGCAGTTTTTTATTTTTTTACAAACCTTTAAAGTGTTAAAAGATTTGGGTTTACAAACGCAATAAGAAATCAGTATTGTAACTGATTGTGGATGATTTCAAATAATATTAACACAAATTTAAAGCTATTACTTTAATTATCCTAATAAATATTAAAGTAATAACTTTAAAAAATTATAAATAATGAGTCTGATTTCTTTAAAATACTTAAATAAATATGCTTTTATTTTGCAATCTTTAAACTAAAACGTGTAAATTTTAAAAAATAAACGACCGCTCTTAATTGCTAATATACTCATGATTGCTACTTTAACTTATATTAAATACTTTCAAAAAAAGTTAAGTATTCTTATAAATTTAATTTGGCAAAAGATTTAAAAGCTTGAAGCATAAAAATTAATGCAAAAAAAAAGCCTATCAAAATTGATAGACTTTATAGTGTAAAAAGGTAATTATATATTATATAACTTTTACGTTTACTGCGTTTAATCCTTTTTTACCTTCTGATAAATCGAATTCAACTTCATCGCCTTCGCGAATTTCATCGATTAATCCAGAAATGTGTACAAAATGTTCTTTGTTAGAACCTTCTTCTGTGATGAATCCAAATCCTTTGGCATCATTGAAAAATTTTACTGTTCCTTTACTCATTGTTAAAAAATTTAATTATTTGTTTATTAATAGACAAATATAATGCCAAAAATTTAATTTCCCTAATTATTTTTATATCAATTAATTAGAATAGAAATTTAATTATTGATGGAGGCTTCTTTTAAGTTTTTTTAATTCTTTATTTTTTGATGTTGGAAGTTGATCATAAATTTCAAAAATTTTGCCATCTTCAATTCTTATTCCATCTAAATATAAGTCAACTGGGTAAAATGCACCTCCTTTTAAAGCTTGCTCTGCAACATGATCCACAGTAATGGTATTAATTCCAAAAAAACGGTCCGTATTAAAAACAATTTCATCATATGTAATATAATGCAATTCGGAACATATAATTTTTTTACTAGATTCTACATCATAACCAAAATCATATTTTTTACCAATTTGAGCAAACACTCTCACAATCATTTCTCTTTTTTTAGCCAGCGAAGGTTCTTTAATTAACCTTAATTGTGCATAATCATCAATATTCGAAAATCTTTTAAAGGTATTACAAGCCACTTTACTTCTTAATGCTTCAACAATAAATTTTCCTTGTAAAATTTCTTCATGGTATTTTTCAACAAATGGGTGTTCCCACACCCCTAACTTTTTTAATTGTATTTCATTCCCAATATAAATTGCAGCATGTCCCCAATAACCAGGAATAAATCTGTCTGTTAATCTAAAAGGAGTTTTTTCTAAAACAACGTCTAATGGCTGTAAAAGATGTAACGAGTTATTAATAAAATCTTCATTATTTATTAATTTACCTTTTCTTGAAGCAAATATTCCCATAAAATTACTTACCACATTTGATACTCCTGAAGAGATATTATTTAAGAAATTATTAAAATTAACCTCTGCATTAAACGTACTTTTTTTATCAATTAATTTTCTGAAATATTTTTTTGAGGATTTTATATTTTTATCATTTGATAAAAAATTTTGATAATAAGAAGTAGCTTCAATCTTTTTAATTATAGTTTCATTAAGAATATTATCATTTGATCCTTTCGAATTATTCCAAGTTTCAAGTATTGATTTTCTAAACTTCCTTGAAATTATAATTCTTTTAATTTTTTTTAAGGATTTTTTATCTTGATGATATAAACCATTTTCTTCATTAATTAGATTATTAATTGTTGCATTTTGACCAACAATATTTTGCTGAGTTACAAAGGTTTCTAATGATTTTATTTTTAAATGAGTAGCTATTAAATTATTTAAATGAAGGTTTTCATCTAAATTCTCTTCAATTTCAGGAAAATTAACAGACTGTTTTAACAATTCTATTCTTTTTGAAAACGATTGGTTTATTACTTTAATATCATTTCCATTCAAAACATACTTTTTATTTCTTATTTTTTTAAAGTAATTTGAACTATCAATTAATTCATTTTGAAGAAGTTGATGATTATCAAGTAGGTTTAAATAATTCGCATAATTATTAGTTACTCCACTTTCTTTTACTTCAATTTTGCTTAAAGTGTTAAATAAAAACTCATTACTTTGACTAAAAATAAATTCTGTTGAAAAAAGGAATAACAAAACAACTATATGCAACTTATTAAAAAGAAGATAATAATTTCTTTTTTTGAAATTAAAAATTTTATAATATCTAATTGAAATATGCACAATTTTACGCTAAAAGCGACTTGTTTTATAGTAAATATACTGAATTTAGTGCATTTTAAATTGATAATTATCAACTAATAAACTTAATAAAGAATCAATACACATATGAAATAATGTAGCCAACTAAGATAGATGGTAAATTTCCATAATATCCTTTAAAATTTTATCAAAATCTATTTTAAGATCAATTAATTTACCTGTATGCATATCCCAAACCCAACCATGAACTGTTATATGACGTTCTCTAAAAGCCTTTTGAACGTCAGAAGTTTTAAGAACATTTACACATTGCTCTTGCACGTTTAACTCTACAAGCCGCTTGTATTTATCTTCTTCACAAGTTATTAAATCTAATTCATGTTTATGAATTCTATAAACATCTCGTATATTCCGTAACCAAGGGTTTAACAATCCTAAATCTTCCGATTGCATTGCAGCTTTCACTCCACCACAATAATAATGTCCACAAACTACAACATGTTTCACTTTAAGGTGACTTACTGCATAATTTATTACTGACATTACACTTAAATCAGTATTAGGAACCATATTCGCAATATTTCTATGCACAAATACTTCTCCTGGCTGAACACCCATTAATTCTTCAGATGAAACACGGCTATCTGAACAGCCAATATAAAGAATTTCAGGATTTTGACCCTTTGAAAGATTCTTAAAATAGTCTTTACCCATTTCAAGTTTCTTAACAATCCATTTTTCGTTGTTCTCAAAAATTCTGCTAATGTCCAAATCTATATTTTTTAGTTAGTAATTTTTTATTTCTTTTCTTTATCAAAATTTTTTGGTTTCCCATTTTTAAAATATTCCCACTCCCCTACTTTTTCATCATTTTCATAATTGCCCCAAAGTATCAATTTACCATCAATATTGTAATATTTTGCGGCACCATGACGTTTTCCGTTTTCGTAGTTTATATCATCTAATAAAACATTATTATCTGCATAACGTTTTAAATTTCCATGTAATTTTCCATTTTTAAAATGAGAAATTTCTGTTAATTCACCTTTTAGATAATAGGTTTTAGCTTCCCCATTTAAAACACCATTTTCATAATTCTCTTCTGATAAAATTGACTTTCCATCTGGATGAAAATAGAACCACTTTCCAATTCTATTTTTTCCATTCATTTCACCTTCACTTTCTAAAACTCCTTTTTCAGTAAAAAACTGAATAGTAGCTTTATTACTGCTTTTTGAAAAAGTTTTAATTACTGTTGGATGGTCTGAATTTAAGGCGCTATAATAGTTAAAAACACCAACTTCTTTTCCTGCTTCAAACTGACCTTCATATCGAATACGGTTATTATTATGAAACTTTTTCCAAATGCCAACTCTTTCACCGTTTGCATTCAATTGGTTTATTTTCTCTTGCGAATATATTGATTGAAACCCAATAAGCAAAAATAAAATAATCGTAGAAAGTGAATGATGAATTTTCATTATTAAAATTTTTAAATAACTATTATTCTGAAGGAATTGTGTTTACCCAATTTAACAAAGTTTCATATTGCGTTTCAGTCATTTTAGCGTCATTATGAATCCATAAATAACTTTCTAAAGGCATTCCTTGTTTTTTTAATTCTTTTTTTATGTCTTTTAAAATATGATTTTGCTGATCTGTATTGTAAGCTGCCCATTCAGAAAAATTTAAATGCTCTTTTCCTTCATTTACATGCTGTGCTAAATACCAAGAAACAGGCGCAATTTCACTATACCATGGATAAATAGTTGTATTTGAATGACAATCGGCACACGATGTTTTTAGAATTTCTTTCACTTCTTCAGGAACTTCCATTACCGTAGTTATATCATATGTTCCTAAATTTGAAATATTTTTTTCAGGACGAATGAATTGTATTAAAATAATTACAACTAAAATTCCAAATAGTACTTTTTTCATTGTTTATAATTTTATAATTTCTTCTAATTGTTTGTTGCTAATTGTCAGCAACTTAGCTTTAATCAATCTAGGCGTTAAAGTTTTCCAATTGCTGTTTTGTTTAAATATTTCCTTAAAAATTGTTTTAGCTTCAGCCAACTCCCCATTATTTGCCAAAGTTACAGCATACCAGTATTTCATTTCTAAATTATCTGGATTTAATTTTTGAGCATTCATATAATGTTCTTTTGCCAACACATTATTTCCTGTTTCAACAGCTAAATCTCCCTGATTCATAAATTCATAAGCTGTATGAATTGTTAATAATCTTCTCATTTCTTTTAAAGGGTTTTCATTGTCTTCAACTCTTAAATCAACCACTTTATCTTCCCAACTATTCCCTGTACTCTTCCCTTTAACGACTAAAATAGCCACAGATTGTTTACCTCTAATATCTCCACCTTCATTTTGCGCTGCTTCCATAGCAATTAACATTCGCTCTGCTAAACTTCCTTTTGAATTTTTAAAAGCTTCTGCCATTGCAGGCCAAACTGTATTTTTCTCCATTAAATTAGCTTGTACTGAAAAATTATCACCAATAATATGCCCTGCTGCTTCAATACAATTTTTGCCTGTATATGCGCCAACATTTCCATAAACATCCAAAATTGCTAGCTGACGAACATCTCTGCCTTCATCTATTTCTAACAACGTTTGCATTGCTAATTTTGGTGATAAACCATTTTCAAGTAAACTTAAACCTCGTGGTCCAAATGAAAGATTTATAAACGACTGTGTTGCAACAACTCCAACGCCTGCTTTTCCCCAAGCAACTAAACTTCCTACAGAAAACCAGTGAGACTGCACTGCTACTCCCATTTCTCCAGTTACTGTATCTCTTGCTACAATTGAATAAGTATGGGCAAACGGGTCTTTTTTAGCATAAACTTGTTGAGAAATCCCAGAAAAGTTTATAATAAGTACTAAAATCATTACAATTGGTAACTTCATAATTTTTTAATTTAAAAAAATAAAGATACTATTCTTTTCATATATTTAATTTAATTTTAATTTATGGGAATTTCAAATGTTTGGTTTTATACAATTGTGATTGTTGCTATTGGTCATGTAATTGTTGGTTTTATATATTTAATGTATAAACTTTCACCTAAAAAAAAGGATAAAAAAGAAAATGAATAAAGAATTTTTAATTTTACAACTCAATAACATTGAAAATGCTAAAAGAGTAAACCGAATGCGGGTAACTAGTTTAGTTTTAAAAAACGAAGAACTTTTTCCATTTTTAATTGCGATTGTTTTTGAATTAAATGATAAAACTGCTATAAAAGCAGCTTGGGTACTTGAATTGGTTTGCGAATTAAAATTAAATTTACTTTTGCCGCATCTTTCCTATTTTACTAAAAACATAAAGCATTTAAAACATGATAGTGCAGTGCGTCCGGCTTCTAAAATATGCATGTTTTTAGCCCAAACCTATGCTTCAAAAAATAATATTCTATTAAAAAAAATCATAACTAAATTTCATATTGATAGCATTATTGAAATTAGTTTCGATTGGTTAATTAGCGATCGCAAAGTAGCAACCAAAGCATACGCAATGCAAACACTATATTTACTTGGTAAAAACTACGATTGGGTACACGAAGAATTGAAACTAATTATTAAACAAAACATGGCAAATGAAAGCCCTGCCTATAAAGCACGTGGAAGAATGACCTTAGACCTTATAAACAAGAAATAAATATTTTAATTTAGGTTTAATTCATTAATTTTGCACCTAATTACAAAACTAAAGAATGTCCTTAACAATTTTAAATGCCATATCTCCAATTGACGGTAGATACAGAAACAAAGTAGAAAGTTTAGCTCCGTTTTTCTCAGAAGAAGCCTTAATTAAATATAGAGTAAAAGTTGAAATTGAATATTTTATTGCTTTATGTGAAATTCCACTTCCTCAATTAAGTAAATTTGACACAACGCTTTTTGAAGAGTTAAGATCAATTTACAGAAACTTCACGTCAGCTGATGCTCAAAAAATTAAAGACATTGAAGCTATTACAAATCATGATGTAAAAGCTGTTGAATATTTTATTAAAGAAAAATTTGACGCATTAAATCTTCAAAAATATAAGGAATTTATTCACTTCGGATTAACTTCACAAGATATCAATAACACAGCAACACCATTATCTATAAACGATGCTTTTGATGTTGTATATTATCCTGAATTAGCTACACTTTTAGAGAAACTTAGACAATTGGCAACTGCTTGGTCTGATGTTCCAATGTTAGCAAGAACCCACGGACAACCAGCTTCTCCAACCAGATTAGGAAAAGAAATTTTGGTTTTTATTGAACGTATTGAACAACAAGTGAATCAATTACAAAATATACCATACGCTGCTAAATTTGGTGGAGCAACAGGTAATTTTAACGCACACAAAGTCGCTTATCCAACTATTGACTGGAAAGCTTTTGGAACTCATTTTGTTGAAAAAGTATTAGGTTTACATCATTCTTTTCCAACTACTCAAATTGAGCATTACGACCATATTGCCGGAATTTTTGATGCTTTAAAACGCATAAATAACATTTTAATTGACTTTGATAGAGATATGTGGACGTATGTTTCTATGGAATATTTTAAACAAAAAATAAAAGCAGGAGAAGTTGGTTCTTCAGCAATGCCTCATAAGGTTAATCCAATTGATTTTGAAAATTCAGAAGGAAATTTGGGTATGGCAAATGCAATTTTCGAACATTTATCAGCAAAACTTCCTATTTCAAGACTTCAAAGAGATTTAACCGATTCAACTGTATTAAGAAATGTTGGTGTTCCATTTGGGCATACAATTATTGCTTTCAGTTCTACGTTAAAAGGATTGAATAAATTATTAATTAACAAAGAAAAATTTGCCGAAGATTTAGAGAATAATTGGGCGGTTGTTGCAGAAGCAATTCAAACAATATTAAGAAGAGAAGCTTATCCTAACCCTTATGAAGCTTTAAAAGGATTGACAAGAACAAACGAAAAAATTACTCAAAAATCTATGGCTGATTTTATTGATAGTTTAGACGTTTCTAATTTGTTAAAAGAAGAATTAAAAGCAATAACACCAAGTAACTATACAGGAATTTAAATGAAAAAAATTGTAACAATATTCGTTTTATTAATATCAGTAATTTCATGTAAAAATGACGAGTTAAATCCTGATCGTTTTAAAACAGGAACTTTTGAAATTCCAGAAGGTAAAGGATATGAAAAAACGATAATCACTAGACAAGATTCACTTCAGATTGAAAAATATGAAGACAGAATAGATTCTCTTTCAATAACTTGGAAAAACAATTTCAATTATACACTTCAAATGTTGCACCCAAAAACTGCAATTGATGAAGATCCTATTTATGTAAAAATAACAAGCTTAAATAAAGATTCGTATGATTTTGAAGCTGTAATTGGACATTCAAATTATATACAAAAAGGCACTATTTATAAAAAATAAATTTAATTATGGAAATTTTTTTACAAGCAGATACTTGGATCGCTCTGTTAACACTAACTTTTTTAGAAATTATTTTAGGAATAGATAATATAATTTTTATATCAATTTCTGCAGGAAAATTACCCAAAGACCAAATTAAAAGAGCTACTAGATTAGGATTATTATTAGCACTGTTTTTTAGAATTATTTTATTAATGGGTGTTTCATGGTTGATATCAATGAAAGCTCCTTTTTTAAGTTTTGACTTGTCATGGTTTAAAGGAGGAATTACAGGTCAAAGTGTAATTTTAGTGTTAGGTGGAATCTTTTTATTATACAAAAGCACCAAAGAAATTCACCATAAGGTTGAAGGAAATGAGGAAACAGAAAGTGATTCAAAATCTGTAAAAAGTAAAGTTGCAGCAACTTTTGGTATGGTAATCATTCAAATAGTAATGATTGATATCGTTTTCTCCTTCGATTCTGTATTAACAGCTGTTGGTATGACTAACGGAATTCCAGGAGCACTAATTATAATGGTTACGGC
Organism: uncultured Lutibacter sp.; assembly: GCF_937891065.1. GTDB lineage: Bacteria > Bacteroidota > Bacteroidia > Flavobacteriales > Flavobacteriaceae > Lutibacter. Next base: position 11,442 of record NZ_CALAEQ010000270.1, read on the forward strand.
AGTAATTATTTCAATGATAATTATGATGATTTTTGCAACACCTGTAGGTGAATTTGTTAACAAACATCCAACAATTCAAATGTTAGCATTGTCTTTTTTAATATTAATTGGATTTATGTTAATTACTGAAGGTGCACATTTATCTCACATCGAAATTTTTAATAAACCTGTAGGAGCAATTCCTAAGGGCTATTTATACTTTGCCATTGCTTTTTCATTGGGTGTAGAAGCTTTAAACATGAAAATTAGAAAGAAATAAACAAACTTATTTAGTAACTAATTTTACTATAATAATTTAAAGAAACAAATATAGCGCTGCTAGAAAAATCCAAAAAATGTGGAATTTTTCTTAGTACATTTGCAAAGTGATATTCAGAAACTTATGAACGAACGTAAAACAACAAACATTTTATTATTGGTAATTGTAATTCCATTAATTTTTTATTTATTAAAAACATTAAGTTTTATACTTATTCCATTA
>NZ_CALAEQ010000271.1 GCF_937891065.1 uncultured Lutibacter sp.
TTTTCACCTTTTATAAAAGTCGGTAAAATTCCAGTTGCTGTTTTTTCTTCTGAATTTGGAGATTCAAAAACCACTCTCCAACCTTTTTTTAGAATCTCTTTTCCAGTTGTTCTAAAGGTTACAGCATCGGCTTTACCAATTACTGTTGTATTTGAAACCAAGCAGTCATCGTAAAAAACAGCAATAAACCGTTTGGTAATAATATCATACACTTGTTGCTGATTGTATTGTAAGTTTATTTGAACACCTGTTGGAATAATTGCGTGGTGATCAGTTACTTTTTTATCATTAAATATTTTGGTTGATTTCTTTACTTTTTTGCTTAATAATTGTTGAGTTAAAGCACTATAATTGGTTAAATTTTTTAAAATACCAGCAACTTTAGGGTGTACATCATTTGGTAAAAATGTGGTGTCAACTCTCGGGTATGTTACCACTTTTTGTTCGTATAATTTTTGAGCAATTTTTAAGGTTTCATCAGCTGAAAATCCGAATTTATTATTACAATAAACCTGTAAACCGGTTAAATCAAATAATTTTGGAGCGTAGTCTTTTCCAGCTTTTTTACTTGTTGAAACAATTTCAAAATCACTTTCTTTAACTTTATTTGCTAAAATTTCACCGTCTTCTTTTTTTAAAAATCGTCCTTCTTCACAATTAAACAGCGTTTCTCTATACAATGTCTGTAATTCCCAATAGGGTTGAGGTTTAAAATTTTCAATTTCTTTAAACCGATTTACTAACATAGCTAATGTTGGTGTTTGAACTCTTCCTACAGAAAGCATTTGCTTGTAACCGCCATGTTTCACGGTGTACAATCTGGTAGCATTCATTCCTAAAAGCCAATCTCCAATCGCTCTTGAAAAACCTGCATAATATAAGTTATCGTAGTTTTTTGAAGGTTTTAAGTTTTGAAATCCTTCTTTAATAGCTTCCGTAGTTAAAGAAGAAATCCATAAACGCTGAACTTCACCTTTATAATTTGCCTGATTTATTACCCATCGCTGAATTAATTCTCCTTCTTGCCCAGCATCCCCACAGTTTATAATAACAGACGCTTTATCAAATAAACTTTTTACAATATTAAATTGTTTTTGAATTCCTTCATTTTTAACGACTTTAGTCTCAAATTTTTCTGGAAGCATGGGTAAATTATTCAAATTCCAGCTTTTCCAATATGGTTTATAGTCGTTGGGCTCAAATAAAGTACATAAATGCCCAAAAGTATATGTTACCGCATAACCGTTTCCTTCATAATAACCATCACGTTTTGTGTTTGCTCCTAATACAGTAGCAATTTCACGTGCAACACTTGGTTTTTCTGCAATACATACTTTCATGGGTAATTTAGTATTTTGAAGTTCGAAAAATACGGAATTTTGAGGAAAATTAGTAGTAAAGAATCAATCATTTATAATAAACGGTTTAATAAATAAACAATAGAAGCCTAATACTCTAAATTTATTAATTTATATTAGCGAAATTTCCAATAAGAGAAACTTTTAGAAACTGAAAATCAACATAAATTAAATGAAATCATATACAATTCAAGAAATCAATGCTATTTTAAAAGGTGAAATAGTTGGGGATACGAACCAAAAAATTAGTGGACCCGAAGAATTGCAAAAAGCAACTGTAGATCAAATTAGTTTTATTGGAAGTCAAAAATATGTTAGTTTATGGAAAACTTCAAAAGCAAGTGTTGCCATTGTTAATGACAATTTAAATATTGAACCAGAAGAGAATCGTGCTTTAATTAAAGTAAAAAGTGCGGATTTAGCGATGGCAAAAATTTTAGAATTATTTAATCCAAGTTCTCCTGAATTTGAAGTGGAAATTCACCCAACTGCAGTTATTCACCAATCAGCAACTATTGGTAAGGATTGTAAAATTGGCGCAAATTGTTATGTTGGAAAAGATGTTGTTTTAGGAGATGGAGTTGTTTTATACCCGAATGTTTGCATTTTTGATGAAACAAAGATTGGAAATCATACCGTTATTTGGTCGGGTACTGTAATTCGTGAACGATGTGAAATTGGAAGTCATTGTATTTTCCATACCAATGTTAGTATTGGTGCAGATGGTTTTGGATATAGACCAAGTGATGATGGACGAGGATTGGTGAAAATTCATCAAATAGGTAATGTTGTTATTGGAAATTATGTTGAAATTGGAGCAAACTCAACAGTAGACCGTGCAAAATTTAGTTCTACCATCATTGGTGATGGTTGTAAAATAGATAATTTGGTTCAAATTGCTCATAATTGTGTTTTAGGACGTTCTTGTATTATGGCTGG
>NZ_CALAEQ010000272.1 GCF_937891065.1 uncultured Lutibacter sp.
TACTATGATATTTGTCATATTAAACTAATAAAACGTAAAAAAAGAAACACAAAATGCATCTATAATATAATAAATTGCTTTTTAACTTCACTTATTAATTACTTTTGAAATGAATGAAGTTTTAAAAAGTTGTATCAACAAATAGACCTCTATCGGTAATAGAAGTAGTTAGAATGACAAACCCAAAAGTTCAACCTTTAATCGTTTATATCATTGGCAGGTTAAAAGAGGGATATATTTTTTGGTTTTATAATTATTTTTAATACATGAGACAAAGCCGAAGTGTTCTATCATCAATACTTTTTGCTCAATTAAATTTTAAGGATGATAAATTCAGACCTTCTATTTAGTTGATTAAGAATATCGGAACAAGGAACTCCATTTTTACATTCGTTTAATAGTTGAGTTTCTCCATATCCAGTAGCTTTAATAATTCTTTCAGTATTAATGCCTTTTGAAATAATATAATCTCTTGTAGCTTTTGCTCTTCTATCTGATAAGGCCAAATTATAATCATCTAGTCCTCGTGAGTCCGTATGTGATTCTATATTTAAAACCATCATAGGATATTGATTCATAAGCAATACCACTTTATCCAATTGAATGGCAGCATCTTTCCTAATATTGGATTTATTAAGATCAAAGTAGATAATTCCAATCTTAATTTTAAGTAAACCGTTTTCTTCAACAATAAGTTCATTTGTAAAGTCCAATCCTATTGGAACAACAGTTTCTCCTCTTTTATCATTCGTCAAGATAGGTTTTTCAGTGCTTTTATATCCTATTTTTTGAACTTTAATAAGATATTCCATATTACAATTTAACTCATAACTAAAAATGTATTCTCCATTAATTTTAGTTTCTGTTTCTTCTAATTCATCACCATTGGTAGCGCATAAAATAACTGTCACATTTGAAATCCGTTCTCCTGTTAAATTATTAGATATATATCCATTTATGGCTTGTTTACATGATTTTGTTGAAATTCTATCAAAATAATAGATATCGTCATCTCCTTTCCCTGAGTTTCTATTAGAACATACAAATCCGTTATTTTTTTCTTCATTAACAATGTAACCGAAATCGTCTAAAACACTATTTAGAGGTGCTCCTAAATTTACTGGAGTTTCGAAAATGGTATTGTAATTACTTTCAAAAATATCTAATCCTCCCAATCCCAAATGCCCATCAGAAGCAAAATACAATTTTTTTTCAGTAACAAAAGGAAACATTTCTCTTCCTGAAGTATTTATAGATGTTCCTAAATTTCGGGGTCGTGAATATTCATCTTCGCCTAAAATATCAACTACAAAAATATCAGTAGCACCTATTGAACCAGGCATATCCGAAACAAAATATAATTTAGTTCCATCCTTGCTAAGTGCTGGATGACCTACAGAATATTCTTCACTATTAAAAGGTAATTCTTTTATATTACCCCAATCTACTTTTCCATTTTCATCTTCAATTACAGCAGCACTATAAAGTTTCAGTCTGTTAATTCCAACCTTATCTATTCCTTTATTCCCATTATAATTGTTTCTAGTATAATATACTTTTTTGAAATCTGATGTAAAAGATAATGTAGCTTCGTGGTATTTAGAATTCAATGCTCTTGAAAATTCTTTAATTAAGGTAACATCAGCATTCTTAGAGTTAATACTACCTATATAAAGATTTAAAAAAAGAGGTTTATTCACATTATATTTATTTGTTTGATAATATGATGAATCTTTAGCAGATGCGTAAATTAATTTATCACCATAATACATAGGACCAAAATCTGAAAATACCGTATTTATTGAAAGATTATTTAAAACAAACTGTTGTTCCTTTTCTAAAATATTTTTTAAAGCTATTTCATTTTGAACTGGTTTTTCTGAATTGATATTAGCTCTTTCTGAAAATTCTTTCATCCATTTTCTAGCTGCCTTATATTTTCCAATACCTTGAAATGATTGTGCATATCTAAAAATATATTCCTGCCCTATTTCCCCTTTATATTCTGTTATTAATTTGCCATACCATTTATTGGCATCTTCCATATTAGTATTAAAGTAATAGGCATCTCCAATCTTTTGAAGAATTTCTTTTGATATATCTCCGTTAGCTATAGCAATTTCATATTGTTTGATGGCTTCATTATATTGCATCTTCTCAAAAAAAATATCAGCTATTTTGTATTTTTCTTGTGTAAAACCTATAGCTGTTATGCTCATAAAAATTACAATAATTATATTTTTCATATTACTTAATTTAAAAGAATCTTAACATTTTATTTCTTTTTAATACTTACTTAACAATGAGATTAGAAAAATCTAGGTGATATTACTTTTCCAAATCTATTAAAGAAATCATATTTCAAATATATTTCGTGTGTCCCAGAATTATAACTTGCTAATCTAGTTGTTTCTAAATCATAGCCATATCCTATAAAAAAAGAATCACTTGCTTGAAAACCAACCATTGCACTAACAGCAGCATTTAATCTATAAGCCGCTCCTGCAGTAAATTTTTCATTAATTAAAAAATTTCCTGATATATCTATTTGTAGAGGTGCACCTTGTACCAACTTTGTTAGTAATGCTGGTTTAAATTTCACATCAGAGCTTATCTCAAATACGTGACCCGCAATTAAATAATAATGAATTCTTTCTTGAGCAATAAGACTACTCGCTCCTACATTTGCATATTTATCAAAATGCTTGGTTTCTAATAAATTTGGAGCAGATAACCCTATATATGATTTATCTGAATACAAATACAATCCAACACCTACATTTGGTGAAAACTTGTTTTCAATATTTGTTTCAAAACTATAATCATTTTGAGAATATTGATTCAATTTGGTAAAATCAATATTCAATAAATTTCCACTAGCTTTTAAACCAAATGCTAACTTGTAAGTATCAGATATTAATATTGTATATGAGAAATCTATCGCAACATTACTTTCGTCTGAAGGACCAATTTTATCATTAATAATAGACAAACCTAAACCAACGCTACTCCTATTAATTGGTGCATGGACAGAAACATTTGTGGTTACTGGAGCTCCATCAAGACCAACCCATTGTGAACGGTTTAAAAGGAAAAGACTCACCCCTACATTAGAACCAGCATATGCAGGATTAATGCTAATAGTGTTATACATATACTGCGTGAATTGCGCATCCTGTTGAGCATAATTAGAACCAGCTAGAAGCATTAAACCCAATACTAATATTTTATTTTTCATTTATTTACTTTTAGTATACCTAAGGGATATGCTCCCTTAGGTATTAAATTTAATTATCTATCTTCTGTTTATATACAAATAACCTGCTTTTTGCTGAACGTTATTAGTTCCATCTTTATATTTCAAGATGTAATAATAAGCACCATCTGGTAATTCTCTAGATTTATTAACCGTTAAACGACCTTCAGAAATTCCTTTAAATGCTCTATCTGTGTTATTGTAATGGTCACGTTCAAAGACTAAACCACCCCAACGGTTATAAATCTCTACTCTATTATCTGAATAACATTCTAAACCTCGAATATAGAATACATCATTATCACCATCACCGTTAGGTGAAACTGCATTAAACACTTCAATTATACATCCTGAAATTCCTAGTATAGTAGGATTATCTCCATAATTATCTAAATCATCTGATGAATCTCCTACAACAACACCTCTAGGGCTTGTTCCGCTTACAGATGCTTGATTAGTTACACTTCCAAAATTAATATCGTCTTGTTTAATTACATAAGTAGCTGTAAATGAATCATCATCAAATTCACCTGCTGCTAAAGATATTGGATTACCTGAAACTGCGACTCCTGGTAACGGATCTGTAATTGAAATATTTGACAATGCTACATTACCTATATTACTAACCGTAAAGTTGTATGTAATTGTTTCTCCAGCTTGTGCATAGCCATCTGAATTATCATCATTAAATACTGCAGTTTTAACAATTGCAATTGCTGGTCTTTGTTCTAATGAAGTAATTGTTGGATTATCATCACCATCATTAGAATTACCATTATCAGAAGCATCAGAAATTTCATTACCTAAAACATCTACACCAGATACAATAGCTGTATTAGTTACACTACCAGTATCAATATCAGCTTGTGTAATTGTATAATAAGCATTTACATTAGCATTAGCATTTGGCTCTAACATTCCAACTACCGCAATCGGAGTTTCTGAAATTAAAGGATCATTTATAATGATATTGTTTAAAGTAACATTTCCAGTATTTGTAATTGTAAATGTATACGTAATAATATCACCAACCGCTCCTTCTCCTCCAGTGATAGCTGTTTTAATTAACTCAATTGATGGGTCAGAAGCAACTACTACTGTAATAGTAACAACCGCATTTGAAGAATCTCCATCAACATCAGTTATCGTATAAACAAAACTATCTGTTCCAAAGAAATAAATATCAGGAGTATAT
>NZ_CALAEQ010000273.1 GCF_937891065.1 uncultured Lutibacter sp.
AGAATGTGTAAGTTGTCATCAAAATGATTATGATACTACAAATGATCCAAATCACGTAAGTGCTGGATTTACTACAGATTGTACTGCTTGTCATACAACTGGTGGTTGGACACCTTCAACTTTTAATCATGATTTCTTCCCACTTACTTTGGGACACGATATTAGTGATTGTACACAATGCCATACAACCAATAATTATTCTGATACTTCTTCAGAATGTGTAAGTTGTCATCAAAATGATTATGATACTACAAATGATCCAAATCACAGTAGTGCTCAATTTCCAACAGACTGTACGGAATGTCACACTACAGGTGGATGGACTCCATCAACTTGGGATCACGACAGCCAATATTTCCCAATATATAGTGGAAATCATCAAGGTGAATGGAATCAGTGTATTGATTGTCATACGGTAGCTAATAATTATTCTAGCTTTAGTTGTATAAATTGTCATGAGCATAGTAATAAAGCAGATGTGGATGATGATCACAGAGATGAATCTGGTTATTCTTATGTGAGTAGTGAATGTTATAGATGTCACCCAGATGGAAGAGAATAAATTAAATCCTATGAGAAATAACGTTGTTTTTATATTTTTTTGTGTGTCATTATTTTGTTCAAAAATAAATGGGCAAGAAAAAAAGATGCTTCTTACTGGAAAAGTTTCTTTTGTGACTTCGCAAAGTGTCTATGTTAAATTTGAAAGCACTAAACATATTAATATTGGAGATACTTTGCGATTTTTAAACCAAGAAAAACCTTGTTTATTGGTTAAAAATAAATCTTCGAAATCTATAGTTTGTATATCCCTTTTTACTTGTGAAATAAAAAAAGGTGATGCTGTTTATTATAATTATTTTGCTAAAAAAGAAGAAACTACTATTAAAAAACCTATAATTCAAGAAAATAATACTATTGTTAAAATTGCAAAAAAGGCTCAACTTGAAATAAAAGATATTGAAAGAATAAGGGGTAAAATTTCAGCATCTAGTTATAGTGATTTATCCAGTGAATCTGCTGATAAACACAAGATGCTTTATCGATTTTCAATGAATGCCAGCCATATAAATAATTCGAAATTATCTTTTGAGTCTTATTTAAATTATAGACAATATATCCAATCAAAAGATACTGCAAGTATTAAAAGGGAAAACATTTTTAATGTGTATAATATTGCCTTAAAGTATGATATAGATTCTACATTTTCGTTTGTAGTTGGAAGAAAAATCAACAATAAAACATCTTCCTTGGGTGCTATTGATGGTTTACAAGCTGAAAAAATTTTCGGTAAAAAATATGTTGGAATTATCGCTGGTTTTAGGCCTGATATTAATGATTATGGCTTTAACGCTAACTTATTTGAATATGGAGGATACATTGGAAGCGTCACAAATAATTCAAAATTTTATTCGCAAACTACCTTAGGTGTTCTTCAACAAAATAATAATGGTCAAATAGATAGAAGATATGCTTACTTTCAACATTCAAGTACGATTATGAAAAAGTTAAATCTTTTTTCATCATTAGAATTTGATTTATATAATAAAGTAGACTCTGTTGCTAAAAATAATATCAGTCTTACAAATCTTTATGTTTCAGCAAAATATAAATTTAGTAGAAAATTTAATTTAATGCTTTCATATGATTCTAGAAAAAGAATCGTGTATTATGAAACTTTTCAAACGGATTTAGAACGACTTTTAGATGACAATGAAGCTAGACAAGGTTTTAGGATGAGAATGAATATAAAGCCTAGTAATTTTTTATTTACAGGTTTCAGTTATAGTAAAAGGTTTCAAAGTTCTACACAGAATAAATCAGATAATATGAATGGATACCTAACTTTATCTAAGATTCCTGGAATTGGAGGGAGACTTTCTGTTAATTTCAATAAAAATACTTCTAACTATTTAGAGAGTACTGTAATTTCTTTAAGACATTCACGAAACATAATTAATAATAAATTGAGTGCAGATTTCTATTTTAGAATGGTTGATTATAACTATTTTAGCAGCAATACAACGTCTAAACAAACTTATTATGGTACAAATCTTTCCTTAAGAATTAGTAAAACTTTAAAATTAAATGTTTTTGGTGAACTTTCAACAAGCGGTGACCAAAGCAATAATTATAGAATAAATACATCAATAGTAAAACGATTTAATAACAAAAGAAAGAAATAAATTATGATTTCAATACTTAAAAACTCATTAAAAATTACACTAATAATGCTAATCACTTCGGCATGTAATAATGGTCCAAAGGTCATAGAATCAACTACTGCAATTCCAAATTCTGAAAAAAGTAGTGGGATATTTTCTGATGAAGCTTCAACACCCTCAAATATGAATACATCAACTACTTTTAGTGATAATATGCATTCCGTAAAAGTGAATGAAATTCTTGAGGCATCAAAATATTTTTATTTGAATGTTACTGAAAATGACGAACAATTTTGGATTGCTACAAGAACGATGGGCATTCTTGTTGGTGAAACTTATTATTTTAAAGGTGGTTTACTTAAAACCAACTATGAAAATAAAGAACTCAGTAAAGTTTTTGAAAAAATATATTTAATATCGGGTAATTTAGTGGCTGCAAACCATTCTACAAGTTCAAATAGTGACAAAAGTATTCCTCAAAAAAAGCAATTAGTAAAATCAACACCAGTTCCAATCAAAACAACATCTAAAAAAATTGTAGTTGAAGGTTCTATGAAAATTTCTGAGTTAGTTGCAAACCCAAGTAAATATGATGGCAAAACAATCCAAATTAGTGGTATTTGCGTAAAATCGAATCCAAATATTATGAATAAAAACTGGATGCATTTAAAAGATGGTAGTCAAGACGATTATGACCTTGTAATAACTTCTGATACTTTTATTCCAGAAGGTTCAATTGTAACCATGACAGCAACTGTTTCTTTAAATAAAGATTTTGGTGCGGGTTATAAATATGATTTAATTTTAGAAAATGGAGTTATCATTCCTCAATAAAATATAAATTAAAAAACAAAGACCGACTTACCAAATAACAATAATTTTATGAAGAAATTTTTAGCACTAATCACAAAATTTTCAGCAGCACTTTTTAATACAAGAGCTGCTGGTATGTATATCTTAATTTTTGCAGCAGCAATAGGTATTGCTACGTTTGTTGAAAATGATTTTGGTACAAGTTCAGCTCAAAAAGTAATTTTTAAAGCTTGGTGGTTTGAACTTTTACTCTTGTTATTTAGCATTTCTATTGTAGTAAACATCATTAAATTTAAAATGATAAAACAACAAAAATGGCCTTTAATTCTATTTCACGGATCTATTATTTTGATTTTTCTAGGAGCTGGTTTAACGCGTTACCTTGGTTTTGAAGGGATGATGCATATTAGAGAAAATGATACTTCAAACAGTTTTCTATCTTCTACTACTTTTCTAAAATTTAAAGTTATTAAAGATGATAAAACATTCGATTTTAATGAAGAAGTTCTTTTTGCAACATTAGGAAATAACAATTGGCACGAATCCTATTTAATTGATAATGATTTAATTGACGTTACCGTAAAAAAATTCATTCCAAATCCTAAACAACGTTTTACTGAAAGTTTAGATGGTAAACCAACTTTAAAAATTGTGGTTGCCGGAATGAATGGTAGAGAAGAATCTTTTTTAAGCAAAGGTGATACAAAAAGATTTGGAAATTTACTGTATAATTTTACCGAAGTTGAAATCCCAGAAGCTATTAATATTCTTTATAAAAATGACTCTTTATTTTTTAAAACAAATAAAGCGTTCACTCAAATGGTCATGGCCACTCAAAAAAAAGATACTATCTATACTTCCAATAATTACAAGCCGTTAATGTTACGCTCATTATATTCAGATGGGACAAACAATTTTGTGTTGCCTGAATTTAATAAAAATAGTGAAATCACTATTGATTCTGAAGATCCTAAAGTAAAAAGCGAAAGTGTTACCGCACTTTTAGTTGATATTACAGTAAATGGAAAAACACAAGAAACTTATTTGTACGGACAAAAAGGTTCTCCTGGAAATCCTCAAGTAATGAATTTTGATAATTTGAGTTTATCCGCTGCCTATGGTACAAAAGAAATGACTTTACCTTTCGCTATAAAATTAAAGAAATTTATTTTAGATAAATACCCTGGTACAAATAGCGCTTCTTCTTATGCAAGTGAAGTTCAATTAATTGACGATAAAAACGATGTTAAAAAAGATTTTAGAATATTTATGAATCATATTTTAGATTATGATGGCTATCGTTTTTTTCAATCATCATTTGACAAAGATGAAAAAGGAACCTACTTAAGTGTTAATAACGATTATTGGGGAACTTTAGTTACCTATGCAGGTTATATTTTGCTCACAATAGGAATGCTTCTTACATTCTTCAGTAAAAAAACAAGATTTTATCAAGTTATTCAAAAACTTAAAAAAATGAGAGCAAATAGTACAACTCTTATATTAGTAATTGGACTTTTATTGTCTTCGACAGTTTCATTTGCTCAATTGCAAAAGGAAGATTTAAATGTAACCCATATTATTGATTATAATCATGCGAACAAATTCAGCAAACTTGTAGTCCAGGATTTTAGAGGAAGAATGAAACCTGTTCACACACTAACGAGTGAAATACTTCGGAAACTTTCACGAAAAGAAAGTTTATATGGTTTAAGTTCAGACCAAATTGTACTAAGCATGTTTATGAATAGTAGCGAATGGTATGATGTAAATATTATAAAATTAGGTAAACATGAAGATATTCAAAAAAAATTGAGTGTTACAGGTTTATATGTTTCTTATAAAGATTTTTTTGCTGAAAACGGGGAATATAAATTAAAAGATGAAGTACGAAATGTTTATAATCTAAAACCTGTAGATAGAGGTGTTTTTGAAAAAGAACTATTAAAAATTGATGAAAAAGTTAATATTTTAAGTATGTTATTTTCTGGTAGTTTATTAAAAATTATTCCAGATACTAATGATATAAATAATGCTTGGGTATCAAATCACACTGCAGGTAATAATCATAATCATTCAAATGAAGAAAGTAATGTAGCAACTAAATTTTTTAGTTCTTATACAACTATTATTGAAGAAGCAATGCACAGTAATAATTACAGTGCTGCTAACAACCTTATTGATGAACTTAAAGAATATCAGATTAGTAAAGGGGGAGATATTATGCCTTCAGAATCAAAAATAAATGCTGAAATTTTATTAAATAATTCCAATGTTTTTAATCGTTTGGCTTTATTGTATATTATACTTGGACTTGCATTTTTATTCTTTTTGTTTTTATCCGTTTTCAAACCAAATTTAAATTTAAAATTAGCTTATAAAATTTTATTTTCTTTAGTTGTCATTGGTTTTACTTTTCATACAATTGGACTTGGATTAAGATGGTACGTTTCTGGAAGAGCTCCTTGGAGTAATGGATATGAATCCATGATTTATATCGCTTGGACTTCTACCCTAGCTGGGATTTTATTTACAAGAAAATCGTTTGGTGGCTTGGCTGCAACTATGGTTTTAGCTTCCGTAATTTTATTAGTTTCCATGTTAAGTTTTTTAGATCCAGAAATCACACCACTGGTACCAGTATTAAAATCGTACTGGTTAACCATTCATGTTTCATTGGAAGCTGGTAGTTATGGATTTTTAATGCTAGGTGCTATTATTGGCTTAATTAACCTAACACTTATGCTATTTTTAACGGAAACTAATAAAGATAGAATTGTACGTATTATTAAAGAAATGTCCTATATAAGTGAATTGACTTTAGTTGGAGGTTTATTTATGGTAAGTATTGGGACTTATTTAGGTGGTGTTTGGGCAAATGAATCTTGGGGAAGATATTGGGGATGGGATGCCAAAGAAACTTGGGCTTTAGTAACTATTCTTGTTTACGCGTTTATATTACATATGAGAATTATCCCAAAATTATTTGGCTTATTTTCATATAATGTTGCTACCATATTCGGTTTAGCTTCAGTTATAATGACCTATTATGGTGTAAATTACTATTTATCTGGTTTACATTCTTATGCTAGTGGTGATCCAATCCCAATTCCTAATTGGGTTTATTATGCTGTTGCATCTGTTATTATTTTATGTGTTGTCGCCTATTTTAAAAAGAAAAAACTCGATTTATAACCATAGAGTTTAAACTCCATTATATAAAGACCTTAATTTACACTTCATTAAGTATAAAACTTTATGAAGTGTAAATTCTAGCAAATATTTAGTCAACTTATATTTTATATAATTCAAAAATAATTAGAAATTAAAAATAGTTCACATTTCTTCGAATAACCCAAATTACCTAAAGGTATCTTTATCCAAATTAATTGCAATTAAGTTTCGGTTTTATAGATCTTCAGACTCTTTATAATCTATACATTTAAATAAAACAGCCAACCATATCGGAGAAGTAAAATTATAAAGTCAATTGAAGTATATTTGCACTATTATTTTAAAATCAAAAATCAATTTCAAATTTACTTTCTGATTGGATTTTAGCAACTCAATCTTTAATAAACAAAATAGCAATATACCAACGCTTTAAATAAGGTATGACACATAATTTAAAAAAGACCAATATGGATACTGATATCATAACACAAATAAATGAAGTAATAGCAGAATATTTTAATACTCACTCAGAAGATTACATCGCCGCAAAAGACATTATGCCAGCATTAATTAATGCAGGTGTTTTCACAAAAGATTCAAAAAAAGGCTTACCATTTAGAAAAGTTTTAAGAAAATTAGATGAAGAAAATTCACTGGATAAAATACCTTTTGTACATGCGGAACGTACAGAAAAAACCACTTATTGGTATTTGGTAAGAAAAGGTGCTAAATACTCACCAAAAGTAGAAACTACTACTATTTCAAAAAAGCAACTTGCCATTAGCAAAAAAATAAATAGTGATGAACATTATATTCTAAATTTATGCGATGAATTATTGAATAATTCAGCTTCTCGTCAACATAGATTTCCTTTCCTTTTAGGAGATTTTCATAAGGATAAAAAAAACCGAACTAAACTTCCTGTAGATGGTTATTATGAGAAATTAAACTTGGTAATAGAATATCGCCTAAAACAACGCACCGAAAAAACTAGTGATTCTGACAAAACAGCAGTAAAAACAGTTAGTGGAGTTACAAAAGATGAACAACGTAAAATATACGACAAACGAAAAAAAGATGTACTTAAAAGAAAAAACATCAACCTAATTGAAATTAACTACTATGCCTTCGAGTATGATAACGAAATGAATATTATTCGTAACAAGGAAAAGGATATTGAAATAGTTAAAAATCTTATAAAAGATTATATGCAATAAGATTTCCTTTTTCATAGTTTTCTATTCTGTGTGAGATTCCAAATTCCAATTTGTCATTCCATAAAATACTTGCAGAAATATGTGTTGATAACGGACTTCCGTTTACCATTCTTCTTTGATTCTTTAGTTACAATTGTTTTTATTTTTTTAACAAAAAAAACTTTTATTATTAATTTATCCGCACTCAGTTACAATTCTAAATACAATTTACCCTCTAATTTATAGGCACTTATAAATCATAAAATTTGTAAACTTCAAAAAAAGTAAAATTTAAAAATGTAGGAATAATGTAACTTTTTTTAATAATTATATAACAAACTCACTAACCTTATTCGCTAATTTTGTTGTAGTTATAATAAATCATTATCAATTAAATTTAAAAATCAATTAAAATGAAAAAAAGAAGTTTATTTATAGGAGTTACAATAATCTCCTTAGCATTTACATCATGTAAAGATGAAAAAGTAACAGCAGCAGAAAAATCCGTAGATGCCTATGTTGTGTATGTTGATTCAATTAGTACTATTGAATCTGCAGATGCACAAGCAAACTGGCAAACTATTAATGATTCTTATCAAGTAAGAGTTGCTGAATTAGATTTAGTCTTAGAAAATTTAAAAGAAAAAGAAGCAGCACAGGCAAGAATTGATGCAAGTAAAGCAAAATTTGAAGCTTTAAAAGCTCAAATAGAAGCTGATATGAAAGCTCAAGCTATGATAGATTCAAAACAACTATTAAGAACTACATTGTTTGGCAAAGGAAAAATGGGCGATGATATGAATTTTGACTGGGTAAACAAAGGCAATATTCATGCTGTTTACGATCAATTTGTAAATGGTGCACAAGATAATAAGGATACGTATTCTCGTGAAGACTGGGATGAAATTAAATTAATGTATGAAGCGCTTGATAGCAGAAAAAATACTGTTGAAAATGAAGGTCTTTCTTCTGCTGACAATAGAAAAATTGCGCTGTTAAAATTAAAATTTGCTCCTATGTACACAATTAATAGAATTAGTGCAAAAACTGAAGAAATGGAAAAAGCTAAAAGCTAAAAACTTTTAGATTGATTAAGTAATGTGAAAAATGGCAGTCAGAAATGACTGTCATTTTTTTATTAAAAATTCCACTTTAAACAAAGCTTGAACTCCTCTAATTAACTCCTCCTATTTGGCAACAAAGGCGGTGGCTCACCATTAAAAGGATTCCAACGAGAAATACTTTTTGCGCCCATACCAGAAGCTCTTATAACTGCTCTATCTCCATAACGTTCTCGCATTTTATCCATAGCTTGGTATAAATTCATAATTTTATCATTGTCTTCAAACAAATTAATTTGATGCCCACCGCCCACTAAATGGCTGAATTTTACACCAATCAAACGAACAAGTAATCTTCTTTGATATAAACTTTCATACAATTCCATAACAACTGGCAATATGGAATGATCGGATGAATTATAGGGTATTCTTTTTTGTTTGGTATAGGTTTGAAAATCGGAATAGCGAATTTTAAACGTAACACAAGCTGTTAATTTATCACCTCTTCGTAACTGGAAAATTAAATTTTCAGCCATAGCCACAATAATACTTTTGAGTTTAACAATATCAGTTGTGTCTTTATCAAACGTCCGTTCGGTTGAAATAGATTTACGTTCGTGGTATTTTATAACTGGTGTATTATCAATACCATTGGCTTTTTTCCAAATACCTGTTCCGTGCTTTCCAAAAACTCTGGTCATCATATTTATAGGCATTTCCTGAACTGTTTGTATGCGCCTAATTCCTAAATCGCATAAAGAATTATAGGTTTTTTCGCCAACCATTGGAATTTTACGAACAGATAATGGCGCTAAAAATGGTTTTTCAGTTCCTACATTTACTTTTATCTCGTTGTTTGGTTTTGCTTCACCCGTTGCAATTTTGGATACTGTTTTATTTGCTGACAAACCAAAAGAAATAGGCAAACCTGTTTCTCTAATTATTTTCGTTCTTAATTCTGAAGCTAGTTGATGACAGCCAAAAAATTGGTCCATTCCAGTTAAATCAATATAAAATTCATCAATAGATGATTTTTCGTATAAAGGAACACTTTCATTTATAACATCCGTCACCAATTTTGAATATTTTGTGTAAATACCACTATTTCCACGCAATACAATAGCTTCCGGGCACAATTGTTTTGCCATTCGCATTGGCATTGCAGAATGCACGCCATATTTACGAGCTTCGTAACTGCAACTTGCCACTACACCTCTATCTGAAGTTCCGCCAATTAATACTGGTTTCCCTTCCAACCTACTATCAATCAAACGTTCACACGATACAAAAAAAGTATCTAAATCCATATGAACAATGGAGCGTTCTAAACTATTCATACTTTTTCAATTTTTGGTGGTTCCGCATATCTCACATCTTGCACAATCGCTAATTTTTCCAATTCTTGTACTTCAACATTAATACAATCAAATTCTTCCATCACTTTTCCTGTTAACCTATAAACTCCCCTACCTTTTAATGGATATTTTTTTACTGAAGGAGGAAAATGCACCGTATCAATATGATTGCCTTGCGTATCAATAAAAGTTCCAAAATACATCATTTCCCCTTTTGAAGTAATCGTTCGTTTTGCAGTAACATAATAACCATAAACTGTCACTATTTTTCCAATATAGTTTATTAAATCGTTGGCAAATAAATCCTGTTTTAACGGTTCTTTTAATAATTTAAACGGACTGTTTAATGTAAAGCCAATGTATTGCAATTCATCAAAAGCATCTTCTAATGTTGAACTTGTTAATTCTGGTGTTTTATAGATTACTTTTTCCGACTTAAATAGCGTTGAAATGGTTTCTTCTAAAACAACTTTGTGCACTTTCATATGTGCTTCCCACAACAATTCTCGCTTGTTTCTTTTAGTGAATTGAAACGCATTCACTTTTATTAAAATGGCTAGTTGTTCCAATGAAATTGCTACCCGATCTATAAAATCATCTAAATCTAAAAACAAACCATTTTTAGTTCTTTCTTTAACTATTTTTTCAGCGTTTTTATGTTCAAAAGAATGCAACATTATAAATCCTAAATAAATGTTTTTTCCTTCAATATAATTTTGATAATACGCTTTATTTATACTTGGCGGATGAATAATTCCACCATTCATTCTGGCTTCGTGCACATAATATTCTTGTTGGTAAAAACCACCAAAGTTATTGAGTGTTGCCACCATATATTCCAACGGATAATAGGCTTTTAAAAACAAACTTTGATAACTTTCTACCGCATACGATGCCGAATGTCCTTTTGCAAAAGCATAGCCAGCAAAACTTTCAATTTGTCGCCATATTTCGGTTGTCAGTTCCAACGAATATCCTTTTTCTTTACAGTTTTCAAAAAACTGATGTTGGACTTTTAAAAACTCATCTTTAGACCTAAATTTCCCACTCATTCCGCGCCGTAACATATCGGCTTCTCCCAAACTTAAACCTCCAAAATAATGCGCCACTTTAATTACATCTTCCTGATACACCATCACGCCAAAAGTTTCGGGCATAATTTCTAATAAAATTGGGTGTGCATCTTTTCGTCTTTCAGGGTTTCTGTAACGTTTAATATACTCTCGCATCATCCCCGATTTTGAAACACCTGGCCTAATAACCGAACTTGCTGCAACCAAACCCAAATAATTATCCACTTGTAATTTTTTAAGCAACATTCGCATTGCTGGTGATTCCACATAAAAACAACCAATAGCTTTAGCATTTCTTAAAATATGCTTTATTTTTTTATCTTCTTTAAAGCGTTTTATATCGTGAATATCAATGGCTGGATGTGTTGGGTGATTGTATTTTACAATGTCAACTGCTTCACGTATTTTACCTAAACCACGCTGACTTAAAATATCGAATTTGTACAAACCAATATCTTCTGCCGCCACCATATCAAACATTGCTGTTGAAAAGCCCTTTGGCGGTAAATACGTTGCTGTATAATAATGAATTGGTTTTTCTGAAATCAATATTCCTCCCGGATGAATGCCTAAATAATTTGGAAATCCTTTAATGTATTTACTGTAAATTAATACCAATTTAGATAAATCATCTAACTGGTTTGGGTTAAAATTTTGAGTTGTTAACTTGTCTATTTCTTCTTTTGGTAATCCAAATACTTTACCTAATTCTCTTACAGAAGCTCTGTACTTAAAGGTATTGTAAACTGCAATTAAGGAGGTATTTTTAAATGTTTTGAAAATATAATTCATAATAGCATCTCTATCTCGCCACGAAAAATCCAAATCAAAGTCTGGCGGATTTGTACGATATAAATTGATAAAACGCTCAAAATACAAGTCGAGTTCTATGGGATCTACATCTGTAATTCTTAATAAATAAGCAACAATACTATTGGCGCCACTTCCTCTACCAACATAATAGTATTGTTTGCTTCGGGCATATTTTAAAATTTTCCAATTGATTAAAAAGTAGGATACAAATTGTTTTTGTTTGATAATATCCAACTCCTTTTCCAATCGTTCAAAAACACGTTTCCCAATTTTTTGGTATCTGTAATTCAATCCTCCATAAGCCAGTTTTCGTAACAATTTAAAATCCAACGCTTCATTGTTGGTATAAGAAGTTTGGTTTTTAGGAGCCTCTTTTGAAAAATCAAATTCAACACAACAATCATCCAATATTTTTTGAGTTGTGGCAATTATTTCAGGAAACTCACTGTATATTTTTTCCAGTTCTTTTTCGGGTAACATTATATCCGTTTCTTTTCCTTGTTCAGAAATTGGAAGTTTACTCAAAAGTGTATTATTATCAATAGCTCTTAACAATCTGTGTGTATTAAATCCTTTTTTATCTTGAAAAGAAACTGGTTGTAAAATCACTAATTTAGTTGGTTGAAATCGCCATTCAGAAAATTTTAAATGGTTTAAATCTGAAGGCTTTATACCTATGTATTGATTGTCACCAAGCTCAAATACTTCATTTTGGTAGGGATAAATAACAAACGTTTCTGAGATGTATTTTGCGCGTTTTGGAATGTTCATTTTAGCTGAATACAAAAATTCTGACAAGTACTTATTTAAGTGTTCTAACGCATTGTTATTCTGAGCAAGCATTACAAATTGTTGCTGCGCTCCATTTCTAAAATCGATACCTAAAACAGGTTTTATACCATACTTTTTAGCAAAACGCACAAAATCTATATGTGCCGAAGTACTATTAATATCAGTTAATGCGAACGCACCAACATTATTTTTTAATGCCAATTGCAGCAAGGCTTCAGGCGCTATTGTACCATAGCGTAGACTGTAATATGTATGCGTGTTTAGATACATTTTTTGTTAAAATCCTTTTAGGTATTGTTTATTTTGCTAAATTAGCTCAAAATATTAGCAGTTATTGCTCACAATTTTAACATTATGAATTTTCTCTCAAATAATATTAAACACATTAGAACCTTAAAAGGTTTAACACAAGAACAGTTTGCTGAAGACTTAAAAGTATCGCGTTCAAGAATAAGTTCTTATGAAGAAAACAGAGCCATTCCTCCTATCGATTTTTTAGTTGATCTATCTGAATACTTCAATATTCCTATTGATATTTTAATTAAAAATAATTTATCTGGCGCTAAAGACACTACGTTTATTGAAATTGGAAATAGACGGATTTTATTTCCTATTACTGTAAATGGTGCTGATGAAGATTTAATAGAAATTATTCCAGTGGAAGCATCTGCAGGTTATTTAAGAGGGTATTCAGATCCAGAGTATATAGAGCATTTAAATAAAATAAAATTACCTTTTTTACCAACGGGTACACATAGAGCTTTCCCTATAAAAGGTGACTCCATGTTACCTGTAAAAAGTGGATCTTATATTGTTGCTCGTTTTGTAGAAGAGATTAGTTCAATAAAAGATGGCAGAACTTATATAGTTCTCACATTGAATGATGGTATTGTTTATAAACGCGTTTTTAATAAAATGGAAGAACATGGGATGCTATTAATGGTTTCTGACAACAAAAGATACGATCCTTATTATGTTCCTATAGATGAAGTTTTAGAATTATGGGAGTTTACTTGCAGTATCAATACCCAAGAATATGAAGAACACGAACTAAAATTAAGCAGTATTGCAAGTATGCTTACGCAATTAGGTGTTGAATTAAAAGAATTAGAAAAAATATATAAATAGTGTATTCAATAGTAGATATAGAAACAACCGGACATAGCAACAGAATAACTGAAATTTCCATTTTTTTTTTTGATGGAAAAGAAGTAATTGATGAGTATACTACTTTGGTAAATCCAGAATGTAATATTCCACCCTTTATTACTAATTTAACTGGGATTACCAATGCAATGGTTAGTAACGCACCTAAGTTTTATGAAATTGCAAAAAAGATAAATGAAATTACAAAAGACACCATTTTTGTTGCACACAATGTAAACTTCGATTACAATATCATTCATAAAGAATTTAAAGATTTAGGGTTTGATTTTAAACGAAAAAAACTCTGTACAATTCGTTTATCCCGAAAACTAATTCCAGGTTTAAAATCATATAGTTTAGGTTCACTTTGTAGCACACAAAATATTATCATAAATAATAGACATAGAGCTAAAGGAGATGCAGAAGCAACTACCATATTATTTAAAAAATTAGTACTATTAGATGAAGATCAAACAGTTTTTAATTCATTTTTAAATCCACGTTCAAGACAATCAACTTTACCACCATTATTACCTAAAGAAGTAGTTGATAATCTTTCAGTAAAAACGGGAGTGTATTATTTTAAAAATAGTAAAGATGAAATTATTTATGTGGGAAAAGCAAACAATATAAAGCAACGAGTGTTAAGTCATTTTTATGATAAAGCAAAAAAGGAAGTTACTATGTGTTTGGAAACTAGCAATGTTACTTTTGTTGAAACTGGTAGTGAGCTAGTAGCTTTATTAATGGAGTCGTCTGAAATAAAAAAAATATTCCCGAAATTCAATCGTTCACAAAGAAGAGCAAGTGAAAGTATTGGTTTATTTAGTTATGAAGACAGAGATGGTATACTTCATTTAGCCTACAATCGATTAAAATTAATTGCAAAACCCTTAATGAAGTTTTACAATGGAACTGAATGCAGAATTTTTTTAGAAAAATTATGTGAAGAATATGAATTATGTCCAAAGTATTGCCACTTACAATCAAATATTACTAATTGTTTTCATTATCAAATAAAACAATGCAAAGGTATTTGTAGAAATGAAGAGGGTGCTATAACCTACAATGAAAGAGTACAGAAAGCAATTGCCTCTATAAAATTTAACACTGAAAACTTTGTAATTAAAGAAACTGGTAGAACAAGTAAAGAGCATTCTATTGTATTAGTATTAAATGGAATTTATAAAGGTTTTGGGTATATCAGTAAAAACAAAGAAAGTGCAACGGTAAATGATTATTTTGATAACATTACAACTCAAAAAGATAATAATGATGTAAAACGAATTTTAAATTCATACCTAAAAAACAATATAGAAACCATAGAAAAATTGGACGATTATATTTATGAATTAAATAATTTAATTGGGATTTAATTCCTAGTTGGGTTGAAGGTATTTCTATTCGGGATTACACTTTAAATGCTCGCTTAGAAACTTTATCCAAAAAAAATAGTTCAAAGATATTGGTTGAAAAGTTTGGGTCATAAATAGTTTGACTTTCCTTATAGAAATGATTTAACAGCAACTTCATTAAATAAAAAACACTAATACTTCAAATGATATTAATTAACTTTACCTAAATTTAATTAAAAAGATAATGACTAAAATTCAACCACTTTTAACTCCTTATAAAATGGGAGATTTACTCCTAAAAAACAGATTAGTAATTGCTCCTATGACCCGTTCTAGAAGTAATAATAAAGAAAATGAGCCAACCGAATTACAAGTAAAATATTACAGACAGCGCGCAAGTGCAGGGTTAATAATTTCGGAAGGTTCTCAAATTTCAAAACGAGCTGTTGGTTATGTAAATACTCCTGGTATTTATTCCGAAGCCCAAGTAAAAGGATGGAAAAATGTAACCGGTGCTGTTCATAAAGAAAACGGTAAAATATTTATTCAATTGTGGCACGTTGGTAGAGTTTCTCATCCAGATTTTCATAACGGTGAATTACCTTTGGCTCCAAGCGCTATCAACCCAAACTCAAAATCCTTCACTCCTAACGGTTTTAAAGAAACCGTTACACCAAAAGAAATGACTTTGGAAGATATTAAAACTACAGTTGAAGAATTTAAACAAGCTGCAATAAATACCAAAGAAGCAGGGTTTGATGGGTTAGAAATTCATTCTTCTAATGGATACTTATTTCATCAATTTTTTAATAAATGTTCAAACCAAAGAAAAGACGAATATGGTGGTAATATTGAAAATAGAGCACGCTTTTTCTTTGAAGTTTTAGATGAAATTAGCAAAGTTTTTCCGCAAAACTGTGTTGGCGTTCGATTTAACCCTTCAATGCATAATATACATGGTATTGATGTTGATAAAGAAACAATTCCTTTATTTGAATATGTAATAAAAAAATTAAACAATTATAACATTGCTTATGTACATCTTTCAGAACCTTTTACCGATGTTTCTAAGGTTTCATATGCTGTAGAAAACATAGTTGCACATTTCCGCCCATTGTATAACGGAACTCTCATTATAAATAATAATTTCAATCAAGAAAAAGGAAATACTGTTATTGAAGAAAATTTAGCTGATTTGGTAGCTTTTGGTAAATTATTTATTTCAAATCCTGATTTAGCAGAAAGATTTGAAATAAATGCACCTTTAGCCAATTGGGATGTTGACACGTTTTATTCTGATACTGGTAAAAAAGGATATACCGATTACCCTTTTTATTCTGAAGAATTATAGATTATTAAAAAAAGAAAAAAAACATAAACCGAAGGTCGCCAGTTCAATTCTGGATCACGCTACAAACTTTAACGATTGAAAAAAAGCGATTTAGTATTATTAAATCGCTTTTTTTAGGCTTTCAATACTCACATTGATTCTGTATTATATTAACTGAAACAAATTTAAAAAAAACATCAAGCTGCCAAAAATCAGAATAACTGTATTTAAGGTTTTCCACAATTTCCCTGATAATTTCAGACTAATACTACTAAGAATAATTGCTAATAAACAAAAAGCAATACTAATATACGTAGAAGTATATGGACCATGCAAATATTCAGGATAATAGCTATGAAATATTGTAACTGCTTCAGATTGGTTATCTGCCAAACTGAAAGCATAAATCCATAGTCCTTGAAGCAGAATAGGAATAGAAATAAATATTACGCTTAAGAATGTCAATAATTTCAACTGAGGTGGGTCTAATTTAATTTCTCCAAATAACTTAACTATTTCATCAGGATCTTCATAGTAATACTTTCTTATCCTATAAACTGCAATTATTAAGCACAAATCAATAATTGGACCTATTACAACAAAAATAAGATCGTCAAACGGTTTAAAAAAAATCCAAGGAATTACTACATATAGTAAACTAATTATCAGAGCACTATAGATTAAGATTAGAGAAAACGGTTTATTACGTAGGAAGAATATACCCGCCATAAGATAAATTATATTTACAAAAATTCCCAAATAAACGAGTCGCTCTATCCATTTTAGATGAACAGGAGAGATTGTAGGCCATGTTTCTATAATCCATTGAGGTGTGAAGAGAGATGATATATTAGCTATAACTCCTAAGGAACCAAAGACAATACAAGATATCCCAATTAATTTTACCCAGTTTGAAGTTTTCATATACTTTTCATTTATGGCTTATTAATAACGTCAACCTAAATATCAAGCTTTCACCTAACGTTTAGTATATCTAAAGCAGGTGGTTTCTTCGTAATTTGCTATCAAGTTACATAAAGGTTGAAGTGAGCTATAAACTTTGAATTTACTACACATTCGCCTAATTTTATATATTGTTACAGCCCGTTTTTTCATCTCAATCAATCTTTGTATTCACTTTTAATCAAAAGTTATGATATTCATTTTAAATGCAAATTATCATTGTAATCTATATTCGTAATGGTGTTTAATATAAATTATACCTTGAAGCAGGATTACGATACCTGCAATTATCCATGGTCCTGACCTTAGAAATTCAGAATAAGTAATAAATCCAAAAAGTAAAATAAGATACCAAACTAAAAACATAAATCCTGCATAAAATTCCCTTTTCCATGAA
The DNA here is from genome assembly GCF_937891065.1 of uncultured Lutibacter sp. GTDB lineage: Bacteria > Bacteroidota > Bacteroidia > Flavobacteriales > Flavobacteriaceae > Lutibacter. The sequence continues at coordinate 17,634 of NZ_CALAEQ010000273.1, forward strand.
AGTGCAAAACCAACAAAAAACAGTATAAGTAACAGAGGATAAAGAATAAATGGTAAATTAAAATAATCAATAGATTCTCCGATAGAAAGATCTGAAAAAACAACTATAATGTACAAAATAGCATAATTGACGAGAAGTATACGAAGTATAAATTTCCATTGCTGCTGTTCCTTTGGTTTGGGTGTCTCTGAAGATTTATACCACTCAAGAAGGAAAAAAGAGCCAATAAATAAAATAGGAAGCGCTAATACAATTATCATTCCGCTGTCAGGGCTTCTACTTAAATAAAAATCAAAAATCCAAACACCTGCATTCCAAACCAAAAAAATTATACCAGCTATTTTCTTTCTTGTCCAAGAGAATAGAAAACCTATCATAAAAATAATGGAGAGAATTAAAAAATAATTATCAATCGGGTTTGATAACGAGAACTCACCTTTAAAAATTGAAGTTATCATACCTGTTAAATACAATAATGCGTATACGGCTGTTACTATAAGAAGTGTTTTGTTAGATTTTGATTTCATTAGTTTAATTTTTTAACGGTTAAACTATTTTGTAAAATTTGGATATGGTATTTCAAAAAGGGTTACAAACCATTAGGATTATACCTATTAGATAGTAAGATGCTATCTGTAGTTCCTCTTGATTATTTTTAAGAAACATTCTGAAGTTGAGGTTTTAAATACCTCAAAAGATTTCTTTTTAGTAGTAGTTCTTTAAAATTACATAAAAAAATAATTCAAAAAAAGGAAAAATCTAACTTTTTTTAGTATTCATATAACCAGCCATATCATTTTGTTGGTCAAAAATTACACTCATTCTTCTAATCTGATACTTTTTTAAAGTTAATAACATCAAACTATTTATCTAATAAACAAGCACGAAATTTAGTGCTATTTTCAAAATAATAAAAAATGAGCACTATGCAAGTCAATTAGTTAACTTTTTAAAAATTCCTAATAAATGTCATATATTTTAGCTTTAGAATGAACTACTTTCGCAAGTCAAAATTCCTTGAAAATGAAATTTATTTTTCAAGAACTATTATTAAAGAAACAAGATTAAGACGATGACAAAAGAAATCAAAAAACAATGGCTTCAAAATTATAAAACAGCCCCAGATCAGTTAGCTAAAATGTCTAAAATAAACGGACTAATAAGTGCTTTCAATGCAAATATTGATGCTGTTATTAAATTATCAGGAAAAGATATAGAAAAGCTGATTCATGATTTTAAAATAGACCAAAAAGAAATACTTTCTAAAAATAAAACAACTATTAACACCAAAGAAGATGCTTTTAGAGGGCTCTTAAAATGTTTCACTAAGGGTATTGCTGAAGAATGGTTAATTGAAGATAAAGAAATATTTCAATGGCTTCAAAAGAATTTGGGTTATGACAAATTACAAATGGGCGGCCAAGGTGGAATTGTTGCTAATGTAATGGCTGTTTGCGGTGTTAATAATGTATTTGTTCACTGTGCTTCTTTAGGTGAAGAGCAAGCAAGCTTATTTTTAGATTTACCAAATTTGGTTTCTGTAGATGAAAATGGAATAGTAAATAAAGCTAAAAATATTAAAAGATCTAACGATATTCCATTAATTCACTGGATTATTGAATTTGATAAAGGAGATACAATTACAGTTGACGGAACAGCATTTACGTGTCCTAAATCCAATCGATTTATAGCTACTTATGATCCTTTAAACTTTATATTACATATTGACGAAACTTTT
>NZ_CALAEQ010000274.1 GCF_937891065.1 uncultured Lutibacter sp.
TATTTAAATCTTACTTTACTTTTTAGAATGCTCCCTATTCTAATCACTATTTCAATTTACATTATTTTCATCGAAAATAATAGATATTATATAATAACTATAATTTTCTAACTTTTATTTCAAAATATGTTTGAGTTAGTGTTAAAAGTATATCCTTTTAATTTTAGGCTATTAATTAAAATATTTAGCTCTATCTAATATAAATTCTATAAAAAAATATAAAAATAAAAGTTATTGAAAAAAAACTACTAAAATTGACATTTGTCATATTTATTACAACGTTTTCGTGATATCTTTGAGGATAATAAAATAACAACGTATTATTTATCTATAAAATTATTAATATGGCAAAAGTTAAAGGGGCAATTGTAGTTGACACTGAAACGTGTAAAGGATGTGAGGTATGTATACCAGTTTGTGGAGAAGATGTTATTCGTATGTCAACAGAAGTAAACAGAAAAGGATATCATTATGCATATATGAATAATCCTGAAGCTTGTACTGGATGTACAAATTGTGGTATTGTATGCCCGGATAGAGCAATATCAGTGTATAGAGTTAAAGTTCAAGCATAATTAATTAATTAAACGAATTAGAATGTCAGAGTTAAAATTAATGAAAGGTAACGAAGCCTTGGCAGAAGCTGCAATTAGATGTGGAACCGATGCTTATTTCGGTTACCCAATTACGCCGCAATCAGAAGTTATTGAATATTTAATGACAGAACGTCCTGAAAACAGAACGGGAATGGTTGTATTACAGGCAGAAAGTGAAATAGCTGCAATAAACATGGTATACGGTGCTGCAGGTACTGGTAAAAAAGTATTAACATCATCATCAAGTCCTGGTATTTCATTGAAATTAGAAGGAATTTCTTATATGGCAGGAGCAGAATTACCTGCTGTAATAGTAAACGTTGTAAGAGGTGGGCCCGGTTTAGGTACTATTCAACCTTCACAAGCAGATTATTTTCAGTCTGTAAAAGGTGGTGGTCACGGAGATTATAAATTGTATGTTTTAGCACCGGCTTCAGTTCAGGAAATGGCTGATTTTGTTGAAGATGCTTTTGATATTGCTTTTAAATATCGTGCACCTGTTTTAATCCTTTCTGATGGATTAATTGGTCAAATGATGGAAAAGGTATATCTAAAACCTCAACAACAAAGAATGACCAATGAAGAACTTATTGAAAAATATGGTGATTGGGCAACTACTGGAAAACCTAAAACACGTGAGCGTAATGTTATTACGTCACTAGATTTACAATCTGAAAAGATGGAAGCCAAAGTTCGTAAACTTATGAAAAAGTACGATCGAATGGAGAAGGAAGATTTACGTTACGAAAAAATAAACTGTGATGATGCAGAATATTTAATAGTAGCATATGGATCAAGTGCTCGTATTAGCCAAAAAGCAGTAGAGCTTGGTCGTGCAAAAGGTATAAAAGTTGGTTTATTAAGACCTATTACTTTATTCCCTTTCCCAAAACAACAAATTTTAGAATTAACCGATCAAGTTAAAGGAATTTTAAGTGTTGAATTAAACGCAGGTCAAATGGTAGAAGATGTACAACTTTCTGCTCAATTTAGAGTACCTGTTGAACACTTTGGTAGAACTGGAGGAATTATTCATACTCCTGAAGAGATTTTAGAAGCTTTAGAACAAAAAATTATAAAATAATGGACATATTAGACATTATAAAACCAGAAAACCAAGTACTTTGCAAAACAAGTTTAATGACAGATACACCATTGTCGTACTGTCCTGGTTGCGGTCATGGAACCGCTCATAACCTTGCAATGGAAGTTATTGATGAATTAGGAATTTCAGAAGATACAATTGGTGTAGCTCCTGTAGGCTGTTCAGTATTAGCTTATGATTTTATGAATATTGACATCACTCAAGCTGCTCACGGTAGAGCTCCTGCAGTAGCAACTGCTATTGCAAGATGTTGGCCTGAAAAATATGTATTTAC
>NZ_CALAEQ010000275.1 GCF_937891065.1 uncultured Lutibacter sp.
GAATTAGGAGATACTAACGAAAATGTAGTGGCACTTTGCGCTGATTTAGTAGGCTCATTAAAAATGGAAAAATTTATTGAAAATCATCCTGAGCGATTTTTTCAAATAGGTATTGCTGAAGCAAATATGATGGGAATTGCTGCGGGATTAACTATTGGTGGTAAAATTCCTTTTACAGGAACTTTTGCTAACTTTTCAACAGCAAGAGTTTACGATCAAATTCGTCAAGCTATTGCCTATTCAGGGAAAAATGTAAAAATATGTGCTTCACACGCAGGACTTACGTTAGGCGAAGATGGTGCAACACACCAAACTCTTGAAGATATAGGTTTAATGAAAATGTTACCAGGTATGGTTGTTATAAATCCTTGCGACTACAATCAAACAAAGGCTGCAACTATTGCTATTGCTGATTATGTTGGACCAGTATACTTACGTTTTGGTAGACCAGCTGTACCCGTTTTTATGCCTGAAGATCAAGAATTTATTATTGGAAAGGCAGTTCAATTAACTGAAGGAAAAGATGTTACTATAGTAGCAACAGGTCATTTAGTTTGGGAAGCATTGCAAGCATCTGAAAAATTAGAAGCAATGGGTATTAGTGCTGAAGTTATAAATATTCATACTATTAAGCCTTTGGACAATGAAGCTATTTTAAAATCTGTTGCAAAAACAGGTTGTATTGTTACAGCTGAAGAACATAACATTATTGGCGGTTTAGGAGAAAGTGTTTCACGTGTTTTAGTTCAAAATAATCCAGTTCCTCAAGAATTTGTAGCTGTTAATGATAGTTTTGGAGAATCTGCAACACCTGCACAGCTAATGGAAAAATATGGCTTAACTGATAACGATATTGTTGAGGCTGTTAAAAAAGTAATTTCAAGGAAATAACGGTACAATTATTGCGTTTATAGTAAAATATAAACTCTAAATTCAATTAGGATGAACAAAAGAATTGCATTATTTTCAATAGTTTTTTTATCAACACTTTGCTTTGTAAATGCACAGAATGACTTTGGTATTAAAGGAGGATTAAGTTATAACTCTAACGGAGATTTAAAGGAATTTACATCTGAAGTTACTGAAATTTATAAAAATGAAGGAAAAGGCAAATCGGGATATAATATTGGTTTATATGGTAAATTAGATTTAGGTCCTATTTTTTTAAGACCAGAGTTAGTTTACACAAAAACCACAAGTGAATATGAATTGAATTCAACAACAGTTTCAGACTATAATGTTGCGAAATTAGATATGCCTGTTTTGGTTGGTATTAAGCTTATTGGGCCATTAAATATATTTGCAGGTCCTGCTTTTCAATATTATTTAGATAATGATTTAGATGGCATAAATATTAGTGATGTTGAAAATGATTTTACAGTTGGTCTTAATATTGGTGCTTCTATTGAATTAGGAAGATTAGGTATTGATGTTAGGTATGAAAGAGGTTTAAACGAAAATGAATCTACTTGGTCAAATTTAGGAAATACTTTTACCCTAGATTCTAGGCAAGAGCAAATAATTTTTAATTTATCTTATAGCCTATCAAAAAGCAATAAGTAGTATTACTTAGTTATATAAAAAAATCGCCTAAAACTTATAAGTTTAGGCGATTTTTTATTTAATATTATTGATGCTTAGTGGTACCAAAACAAATTTTAACTTATAATTTATCAAGTTCTATAGTTTCAATTCGTTTAATTCCTTTTCTATTCATAATTACGCGGTAGCGCTTAAATTCAATACCTTTTTCAGTGTAAAATTTTTGTACAACATTGATGTGGTAAATTTTGTTTCCAACTCTGCTAATGATTTTTCCTTTTTTTAGCATAGAATAACTCTTTTTAGGGTCATCCATTTGAGCTATAAATTGATAGAAATTAATTCTCGTAATATCAACTAAACTTTTTAAACGATTATCGGAGATTTCTTGTCCAAATTTTTTCGGATAAATTTCTATCTTTCTTTTATATTGTATTATTTGTTCTCCATAAAAATCATAATCTGAATCTAAATACCCATTTTTTACACGATTTTTTTTAACTTTTGGGCCTAATTTTTCGAAAGGAACAAATGTAAAATTCTCTTTTGTTGTACCAATTAAATTATTTTCGTGATCTTTAATTTTAATTTTATAATCATAAAAAAAAGAATTTGCCTTACTTATAAATAATTGACCAATAAATGACTTTATTCGATCTTTAAACATGTACCCTACCACTAATGTAATAAAAAATGGAAGTGTAAAATTCCCATAAACTTGTTGGTAATAAAATGCAATTCCTGTTGAAAAAATCATGGCTAAACCAGCTGCAATGGCAAAAACAGATTGCTCTACAAAAGCGCCATCTTTTCTAATATCCCTATTTAAAAATAAAACTCCATCAATGTATTTTTTAAGTTGGCTTCTTTTATGTAGCAATACTTCATCATAATAATCATCATCTCTTGAAGCATCAAAATTTTGTGTTTTACGATAATCTTGCTCTTCTTTTATAAACTGAATAATTATTTTTAGACCAGACTTTTCAGCGCTTATTTTTTTATAATGTTCTAACAACTGTATAGCATAGTAATTTGAAATATTACTTAAATACTCATCACCCAATTTTATAATATTTTTCACATTCTCATCTAAAATAGAATTTTCAATGAGTGGAATTTGAGTCCTATAAATTTGTAGAATTTCTTTTAATTGGATAAAGAAATCTTGATCAGAAAGCTGTAAATCAGATTGTTTTTGAGATTTAAAATATTGAGCTTTTAATTTTAAAGAATTATTTAAAATTGCTCCCAACATTTTAACTTTAGACTCAAAATCCAGTCTATTTTTTTTTGATAATTTCTCCTTAACAATCCTTTTTGCACTTTTTTTAAATAAATTTAAAGGTCCCGTTTTTAAATTAATGATTTCTTCTAAAAGATATTCCGAAGCATTATATCTAATATAAACTTTTACGTCATTATAAAATTTTGAACTTGAGTAGGTTTGATTGTTAATATTTAAACCATTAGGGATAAAAAGATAAGTAATAGTATCATATTTAGTTTTTTTCTTTTTTGAAATATTCTCATATATAGATTTAATTTCTAAAGAAAAATTATCATGAATTTTAACGCTATCTTCAATCATTTTTGAAATATAATTAATTATTATGCATTTATAAGCTATAGCAGTTAACTGCAGACTTATAACTATTTATTTTTTGAATAAGAAGAAATTTTTAAATTAATTTACAAATAAGACTTTATCCGCTTTGTTATTTCTTGAATGCTCCCCATACCATTAAATGAAACAAAATCGAATTTGGTT
>NZ_CALAEQ010000276.1 GCF_937891065.1 uncultured Lutibacter sp.
TTATATGCTTCTTGTCATGGTTTCAATATATATGTATTGGACCAGTGATTCAATATTGGCTAACTCAATAGCTTTAATATGTATTGGTTTCTTAATCTATGGTCCTGTAATGTTAATTGGTGTTCATGCGCTTGATTTAGTTCCTAAAAAAGCGGCAGGTACTGCGGCAGGTTTAACAGGTTTATTTGGTTATTTAGGAGGTGCTTTGTTCGCAAATATAGCAATGGGAGTTGTTGTTGATACTTGGGGCTGGTCTGGAGGTTTTATGGTGCTATTAGGAGCTTGTGTAATAGCAATTGTACTCATTGGTTTTTCATGGCTTCAAGAGACTAGAGGGCACAACGGTATTCATGCATAAAAATAGATAATTCGAATATTGTGATATAAATATTGAGTAGAAAATATTAAAAACAGTTAATAAATTGAATAATTAAACTTAAAATTAAATTAAATGAAAAAAATGAATTTTAAAAAAGCCTTAGCAGGGACATTAGTTTTACTCTGTTTAGGATTTATAGGATGTGAAAATGATACTCCTGACTATAATCAGTATAATTATTATCAAGAAATTCCACTTAAAGAACTAAGTGCTGAAGCTAAATTGGTAAGAGATTATGTAAAAGCAGACGCAATCATAGCGCATAGAGGTTCAACTTTTTGGGCTCCAGAAGAAACTGAAGCAGCTTTCAGATGGGCACGTAATATGGGTGCAGATTATTTAGAAATTGATCTTCAAAGAACAAAAGATGGTGTTCTTTTAGCCTTACATGATGGTAACTTACGTCGTACCTCAAATATTGAAAGTATTCTTCCAGGGAAAGAAGATTTGCCTGTTAGCGCATTTACACTTACAGAATTACGCGCATTAGATGCTGGTAGCTGGTTTAATGTTGATGTACCTGAGAATGCTAGAGAGTCATTTAAAAATCAAAAAATATGTACACTTGAAGAGGTGTTGAAATTTGCACAGGGATACCGCATTAAACGTGATGGTAACGGTGAGCCTGTTAAATTAAACGATGGTCCAGACTGGAGCGGGATTTATGAAATGGAAATTGACCCATTAGATAGTGGGAATCGTCCTGGTATTTATGCTGAAACAAAAGAACCATATTTATTTGGAGGAATGGAACAAGATTTAGCTGATTTTTTATCTGAAAAAGGATGGAATATTAATAGTCCTTCAACGTTAAATATAGCTCCTTCAGGAGATGAGGGAAAAGTTGCTTATACAAACGGACGTTTTATTCTTCAATCTTTTTCAAGAGAGTCTATCGTTAAATTGGAACAAACGCTTCCAGGTGTACCTAAATGTATGTTACTTTGGTTAGACGAAAGTGCAGGCTATGTTCGACCAGGAAATACGCTTGAGTCTTTAGCTGAATTTATTAATTTTTCAGTAGAAAATAACTGTCATATTGCTGGACCTTCAATTGCTGGAAAACCAAATAAATATGATGATTTATCTGAACCTTGGATGAATGAAATGTATCATAGAGCAGGTATGATTGTTCATGCGTATTCTTTTGATACAGAAGACCAATTAAGAAAATATAATGGTGATTATTTCTATGGTGGAGAATCTCGTTTTGACAATCCAGATCGTCAAGTTAGTGGTGACTTTAATTATGTTGTAAACAAGAATATGTTTATTGATGGTGGGTTTACAAACCTTACTGACTTGTCATTAAAGTATTATAATAGAGGTGAAGGAAAAACTGCTCAAGAAGTTTTAAACGAGTTAGGTTATTAGTAATAAATCATTTAGAAGAAAAGATAAGATGAAAAAAATATATTTTACATTACTAGCTATAGGGTTAGTAGTAACAAGTGTTATTGGTCAAGAAAATCAATTATCAGTAGAATCGGATAACGGTGGAATTCTATTGACTTCACCAGAAAAAGATTATCAAGTAAAGTTTAATGGTAGAATCTATATGGATGGTACACATTATATGGATGATGTAACGGATTTAAGTTCTAAAGTTTCTATTACAGATGTACGTCTAGGTACAACCATAAAATGGGATAAATGGGATGCTAAAATTAATGTTAGTTTTGGAAATGACGATTTAAGTATTAAAGATGCATTTTTAAGATATAACTATACTAAAAAAAGTGTTTTTACTATTGGTAATTTCTTTGAACCATTTGGTATTGAAGCAGCTGCATCTAGTAAAGAATTAAGATTTATTGGTGCATCAAATACAACACAAGCTTTAGGAATAGGAAGAGGTATTGGTTTAGGTTATACGTATCATACGGATAAGTTTTATGGTGCTACTGGTCTATTTGCTGGATCTGTTGACAATCAGAACAAAGGAGATCAAGGTTATAGCTCAACAACAAAATTAGCGTACACGCCAATTGTGAATGATAATTTAACATTACAAGTAGGTGCTTCATTTTCTTACCGTAAGCCAGAAGCTAATGGCTTTAGTGCAGGTTTAAATGATGACGATTTTAATAGAGAAGTTGTTTTAACAGCAGGTCCTGAAAACTTATTTTTAAATGCAGATATTAAAGGCGCAATTAGCGATACAAAATATAACTTTCAAACGTTAGTTATATCAAAATCGTTCCTTTTACAAGGTGAATATACAAGATCAAACGTTACAAGAGATGAAGACTATGTTTCTAACCTTATGAAAGACGGTCCACTTTATTATGTAACATATGCTTGGCCAACAACTCCGCAAGATTATGCAGATTGGTATGGAGAATTAAAAGATATTACTACTGAAGCTTACTATGTACAAACAGGTTTTCTTTTAGGAGATACGTATTCATATAATTCTTCAACAGCTTATATTAATAGACCAAAAGCGGGTTCGTATGAGTTTTTAGTACGTTATGATAATACAAATTTAAATGATATTGATGGTACTTACTTCAACGGTTCTTTTGGACCTGCTGATGAAGGTGCAGCTTTAGGAGGTGCAGGAAATAAGAGTATAGCTGGTGGAAAATCAGAGACTATTAGTGCAGCTGTTAATTATTATTTAAGTGATAACATTATGTTCCGTTTAAACTATAGCGTAATGGATGTTGACAATATAAAACACCCTCTTGATGAAAAAGTTGGTATTTTAAATGCAAGAGTTCAAGTTAATTTTTAATAAGAACCAGTACACATAATTATTTGAATTTAATAACTCATAATTTAGGTGAAAATCTAAGTTATGGGTTTTATATTTTTTAATGATTGCTTTTTATTTCTATACATTTACTCATTAATCATTGTTCATTATTTTTTAATTGTACATTTATTGTATGACAAAAGCAGTAATAATTGGCGATGAAATAAATGCTCAAAAGTTTATTGGAGAAAACTATAAATAGCTAATTTCCAAAAAAGCTTATATCTAATAATAAAATGAATAGCAATAAAAACCAAATAGGAAGAAATTCATTAATTATCTCAATAGTTGGGTTGGTTATTGTTCAACTATTAATTTATGTAGGATATTTAAAAAATGAGTATTGGCATATTTTGTTATCGGGTTTTGAAGCTGCAACTATAGGTGGTTTTGCAGATTGGTTTGCGGTAAGTGCTTTGTTTTATGAAATCCCCATTCCAATTATAAAAAAACATACAAATATTATTGTTAGAAGTAGAGACAAGTTATCAGAAGGAATTGTTGATTTGGTTACAAATAAATGGTTGTCTCCTGTAATAATTAAAGAAAAAATAGCAGATGTACCCATCACTGAAAATATAATTAAAATTTTAAAAGAGCCGCAAAACAATGTATTGGTAACTCGTTTCTTAAAGGAAATAGTAAGCCGTTTAACTGCAAATATAGATGGACCTGAAGTTGTTCATATGCTTCAAGCAATTTTAAAAGAACAGTTGAAAGATATCGATTTATCTACTCCTTTGGGTGACTGGCTTAAAAAGTCTATAGAAAATGGAGACCACAATCAGTTGTGGGATATGATACTGAATGCGGCTAATAAAACAATGAATGATGATGCTACAAGACAAACCTTACTAAACTTAGTTGAAAAGCAACTAAAAGCCTATAAAGATGAAGATTTTTTAAAAGGCCTTTTTATTGGGGCGGCAGGAAAAGTAGGTGTTATTAATACTGATTTAATTGTAGATAAAATAATAAACTCAATCACTGATTTTGTAGCTGAGGCCGAAGGAATCTCAAATCATCCTTTTCGCACTAAGTTTGATGCTAGTATATTGGAGTTTTCAGAGGGTTTAATTAAGGGAGCGCCAGAATCTATAAAAGTAATAAATGATTTACAAAAAGGCTTAGTGAACAATGCTGATACCGAGAATGTTATCCAAAAAATACTTGTTAATTTTAAAGTTTCAATTGAAAATCAACTAAAAGAGGGTAACTCTCCACTAATAAATTTTCTAAAAGAAAACATAGATACCTTATTAGTTGAGTTAGAAGCTGATAAAACAGCTCAAAATAAAATTGATAAATGGGTAAAAAATACGATTAGTGAGTTGGTTGGTAAATACCATCATGAAATTGGTGAAATGGTAAGGTTTAGTTTATCTAAGTTGAATGACATAGAATTAGTTGGTCAAATTGAAGAAAAGGTTGGAAATGATTTACAGTTTATTAGACTAAATGGAGCTATTGTAGGTGGTTTTGTAGGAGTATTAATTGCTGCAATTCGAATACTGTTCTTGTGAGAATTTAAAATTTAAATATATAAAAAGAGGGTGTTTAAAATGTTTAAACGCCCTCTTTTTAATAAACAATAGTGCAAATCTCTTTATTCAGGGATCCCATAAGTATTCACTACATAATCTAAATCTTTATCACCTCTACCGCTTAAATTAACAAGGATAGATTCTTTAGAAGATTTTTGAGCTAGCTTTATGGCGTACGCCACTGCATGAGCACTTTCTAATGCAGGGATAATCCCTTCTAATCTGCTTAATTCAAAAAAGGCATCAATACATTCTTTATCTGTAATACTATCATAAGTTACCTTATTCATATCTTTTAACATACTGTGTTCAGGGCCAACACCAGGATAATCTAAGCCACTGGCAATAGAATGTACAGGGGCAGGTTCACCATTTTCATCTTGTAATGTATAACATTTAAATCCGTGAATAATTCCTGGTTTGCCTAATGTCATAGTTGCAGCGTGATCACCTAATTTATCTAAAGATTTACCTGCTGGTTCTACGCCAAATAATTTACATTCTTCATCTTCTAAAAATGCTGAAAAAATACCCATTGCATTACTACCACCACCAACACAAGCAACTACATTGTCAGGTAATTCGCCTGTCATTTCAAAAAACTGAGCTTTTGCTTCAATACCAACCACACGTTGAAAATCACGAACCATCATTGGAAAAGGATGAG